>NZ_QURE01000021.1 GCF_009898475.1 Nitrososphaera sp. AFS
GTAATATTGGACTTTAATCCGTCACACGGTGATACAAAGGCATCAAACTGCAAGTTTGTAATTACTGTGAACTCTAATGCGAACAAGAGTCCAGCTGCGCTATTGTCCTAGAATGATGGATACTAATACAAGCGAACAGTCCGGCAGCCCTGTTGGCTTACTTAGATTAGTGAAGCATTAGTGAGGTATTAGTGTAAGCTTGACATAAGCAGCATTTTCTACCTTACAACCAGTCTGGTTACATTGGAATTCAACAATCTGCTTCGTATTTTCACTCAAATTACGAACTGAGAGTGGGGCATAATTGGATTATTCAATTTTACACGTTTGGAGTATCCGTATCTCTCCCACTCATCGTTAGACGGTAAATTTTTATCCTAACATAAATTACCTGCTAGTCTATTTGAGTAAGAAAAGAGTTTCAAGTACAGCACACAGTTTAAGTTTAACTTCAAAGAAACAAACTGACAGGTGAGGCATTGTATCGGACAAAATCGAACTATAATTTATCTACGTCAGGCCAAAAAGGTACTAAATAAGTGTGATATAACAATTGCAGCGTATAATACAACCGTCGACAGTGTACTCCATTTGTACTCCAGTTGTACACAGGAGATTTCAATAATAGGTGTGGTATCTTGGCCAAAATCTGACAAGAAGAGAAGAAGAGGCAGCGACAGACCATATCTAGCCTCCGACTGTCATACTGAGATGCTTTGTAGTTAAGATATGGTTAAGATTGGATTCTAATAGAGAGTTACATACTTATTTTGCTATGGAAAATTATTGAGAGCATGTGGGTTAAAGACTCTGCTTTATAGAAGGACGTTTGACAGAAGGCTTTCGACTGTTACCGCAGACATCAAAGAAAGGGTGGCTGCGATGGCAAGTCTGTTACTAATTCCATGCTATTCAACTCAAACATCCCAGTCTAAACAAATGAAACCCTATTACACGATTTTCAACAGAATTTTCATCACGATACTCGGCAAGAGGGCTCAATTGTCATAGTCCATAATTTATACTCATTATTCTGATAATATGCATCAAGACTAGAAGACACACCGTTTCGATATTGCTAACACAAAATCGATGAGGTCGACCAACTTGCTCGATCAAGATAAAAGTGGGCACTAACTTCAGCCTAATAATTTATCAGCCAATGTTAAATTAGAAAGCGCGGCTTTAGCGTCACCGCTGTTCAAAGACGTTATTGCCTGTTCTATTAGCAATTTTACGTTCTGACCAGTGGAACTACTGGTAAAATTTGCGGCGTTCTGACCAGTGGAACTACTGGTAAAATTTGCGGCCTGCACTTCATGAGCTGATAAATATAACAGTATTAACAATGCTACAGATAGTACAGAGAGCATTTGGGTCTATATCCTATTACTTTTATTGTACACCACAATAAATGGAGTTGTCAACTTTTTATTCCACTTTTATTATATAACACTATCCTGTACTCTTTTTCTCTCGCATGTCTATCTTTAAATTTGCTATAAAGCCTAATTCGTGTAGCAGAATCATAAGCTAAGTGCCTAACGTCTCCGCGATTTTCCAATTTTGACCAAGATTTAGGTCATGAAAATGGTAAACTGAATCAAAGTCATAGGTGTCGATTAAGTAGACAGGCCGGTATTATCAATAAAGAACTAGATGTAGTTCTTCTCTGTTGATGTCCTGGGAAGTGAGAGTCTAAGGCTTTTGCTGTTATGACGAAATTGAGGCACGTCAGTCTAGGTCGCGATAATATTTTACGTCACGGCAATCTTGTCCATACCTTGCCGCGACCGCGGATGATTGCTAGTCATCCAGACAATAATTTAACGGTTTTCAAAATAGTCTTAGTACCCAATAAAGTATTTTATCTCAATAATCTATTACGGTCGCATTGTTAAGCAGATTAGAAATGATAATCGGCTTCCCAACTATCGCACCTGGAAGTATATCATTATTAGTATAGCCCGCAATTCTCAAGCATACTTCGCAAATAATAACTCTTCCACCAGCGGCCATGAAGTTAGTTACATTTCTTGTTAGCATATCTAGTCCCAAATAATGATGTGGATTTTTGACTCCAATTTGGACGCCTTCTATGCTAAGTAAAAGTGTTACATTATGCCCTAGCTTTAGCATGTTGGTGGCATCTGAAATGGCTACGGTCGCCCTCCACGGCTCGTCGCTGCTTAAATGGTAAACAAGCGGAGTACGCACGACAGCAAAAATGTAACTGGGCGATTGGAACATTATAGCGGTAAGGATTAGAATAGAACCTAGAGAGATTGTAGAGAACTTTGAGACTTTCAATTTTCATAAATTTGTGTTATGTGTGACTTTTAAGTTCATTTGTTAAGCGGTATTTAGTACGTGATAAAACATAATATGGGACAGATATCCACAGCCAAATATACGTATTATCTAACTTAGAATAAACCTGAAAAATGTCTCTATGACAATAAGTACTTGTACTTAAAGATGCTTAGAATCGATAACACAATGAGATAGTTTTATTCAAAGCAAATTGATATAAATCTTAGTACTAAGCTCGAGCTCTCATAAATAGTAGGTTTGTCTCAAGCAACTTGTGAAATACAGAAGTAGGAGCGAGATAGTTGGCCTCCTTTTGGATGCTGCGAACGGGGGAGGAGCTACTAAGACAAAGTTGATGTACAGGGCATATCTTTCTTTTAATCAACTTAGAGAATACTTGGCACTCTTAGTTGAAAATGAATTGATGGAATATGAGGAAGGAATGCGCACCTATAGAACAACAGAAAAAGGCATTCGGTTACTGCAAATACAAAACCAGATGGCTCCCATTAATTACGTAAAAAAATAATGGTAGACAAACAGGCATTGCACTAACCTTTTTTTTAATTAGTATTCTACTATTTTTTCGTGTACTTGAGTAATTAATTCCGGTTATGAGCCTGGTGAGTGTTTTCATATTCTACTATGCCTAGCTTTGACATAAAGCGGTCATCTCGCCTGGCATATGATTAGTGAGTCATATCCGTTAAGCTCCTAAGCCTATAGCTCAGAGCCGATTATATCCAAGGTTCTAGCTACAAATGTTTAAAAATGAAAAAGATTAGGTTGTTCGAATCAACCCCTTTATCTTCTGTTTCAATTCGGGGGTTATATCCTCTTCATTCATCCCATGTACCTTCATGGCATGTTCGGCACCGTTTTTCATAACATCTTCTTCTGTCTCTCCTTTTACTACGTGGTCACAGTCGAATCCTGCCTCTCGACAACTTATCGTTTTCATATAATCTTCAAGGTGTTGCTATCTTATAAGTTATATCTTTACTGATCTTTACACGAACTCTAATTTGCACCAATTGCTTTCACTAATCGCATAACAAATGAAGGTTGTAGTAGTCCAGCGAACGGAATACGCAGGGATATGAACGTCGTCAATGACATTCTTTGCAATACTCCTTAGGAGAAATTCCTTTATTCAGCCATACCTTTGGGTCCAATGACGATTACTTCAAATTAATTTTCCTCGGCGTAACGAAATATCTGCTTTGCAATCAAATCTGGATTCTCTGCAGGTTTATTTTAACTCCATACTTAACTACAAATGGATCAGCTGAATCCAAGAACTTCCTTTTCTTCTCGTTGAGCTTGCTCTTTTTTCTCGGTTTTCTTTGACTGGATTTGCTGTTAAATCTGTCCATGCTCTGCGTAGAGCAATTGCCTGTCTGGGAGGTGTCTATTATTAATATCCTTTATTTCTTCATTGATATCTCCAAAAGACGTGCGGCTGTCCATAAATTCGAACTAAGCATTATTTTAGATCTAATGAATCATTAAGTCACTATTTCGTAGCTATTGTGGGTGTTAAGCCGGATGAGTATATTTTTTCCCCATCCCTAGCTTGATGACCAGCATCAAGGTCAATGGGAATTAAGATTTTCTTGATCTCATTTTTAGTTATTAGAGTATCAACAAGCTTATTTCGCTCAGAGGCCGGGAAACCAGATAAATCGATCGAATCAATTACCTTGAGTTTGGCTGAGCACTGTACGGCCTGTCCTATCAACTCTTGAGCCTTGTAAACTATTTCACCAAAGGAAGTAATAAGATACCTTCCATTCTTTCTTTTGATTAAGCCAGCATCAGATAAATTTGAGAGCCTGCTATAATACTGCTTTCTTGTCAGTTGAAATTTAGATAATAGGATGTTGGTATTTGTATTTGCCAAAGCAATGGCGTTAAAAAGCGCCAAAGACTTGTCATCTGAAATTGCGGATAGACAGTCCGAAACTGAGATCATAATTTTGGTATTCGCCATCATTCTATATTGCTAGTGTTTATAATCCCTTACGTAACTATATTACGTACAGGCGAGATCCTTGATTAATTACTAATCCTGCATAATTCTGCATCAAATTTTTCGATCAAATCGAAATGGCTGGTGAATACTGTGTGGAGGTTATAAATAGACGATAGATTTACCAAAATCAGATGAAAATAAATTAATTAGATCTTGGCCACAAATACTATATCATTTAAAAGGTGACTTTGATTTAGTTCTCCGTCATCGATAAATGCGTCTATTAAGTTCAGGAAAAAGGCAACTTGGGCTCCTGAATATGCGGGAAGTGGATGTGGGGCAAATGAATGATACTTAGGGTATGCCCATTATTATGACTGGAACCTGAACCTGAACCTGAGTCATGAGTATTGCCACTGGAACCTGAACCTGAGTCATTACTATTGCCACTAGAATCGGAGTGTGAAGTGTGAGATTTGTGATGACTTGAGCTCCTATTGTCTGAGCTGCTCTTGTGGCCACTCGTATCACTTACATTAAACACTGCTGTGGCCGGTGTGAGTTGGTGTTGAAAGCCATCTGCAGATGCGTAAAGCCCAACACTAAATAGGCCGGGTTTGTAATCCTTGTCTATTTTCCAGGAATACGAAAATATACCAGACTGATTCGTAACTCCTGCGAAGTTAGCAATAGCGGTATTAGCGGAGTTAGTGACCGTTCCGTTGACTTTAGCTCCAGCAACTGTGGAATTCGAACCGTCCCGAACTGTTGTTTCAATCGTCTGGTTGCGTCCACTGCTCACAGGGTTTTGCAAGTTGAAGGAGACTGATAATGTCTTTGTTTTGTTTAAAGCGATTGGAGTAACAATACTAGTTTGGTTATTTGCAATACCGGTTACGTTCACACTATTGTGCATTGCCGTTCGAGGACTATCTATACAGGAAAACTTTGCGGTGATTTTGTTTTGCCCTTCCTTTAGGGTCGTGTACGTTGCTGGAATCTTATAGCTCCACGTTGAAAAATCATTCGCACCACCAGTACCTGTAGCTGTTGCATTTTGGTATGGTTTTATACCATTTACAATTACTGACACTCTACAGCTCGGAAATGTGGTCTCATTTGCGGTGGAAGTCCCTCTAACCAACAGATCGCTGCCTGCAGGTACCTGTTGACCTTTGCCAGGAGAGGTGATTTTTACTATGTGTCCATGAGTACTTTCTGAGGATATCGGAACGGCTGTAGTGTCCTTTTGTGCATATACTACTATTGATGTAGTAGGTAGAACCACTATAGTCAGAAGAAGGCAAAAACCTACCGAAACAAATAGCTTCGAAGTATGTGAAACAAATTGTGGCATTATAAGATCCAGATGATCTCTAGCTGTAATAAAATAAAAAGGTGCTCGCACCAAAATATACCGGATAGTTTGAAATGTTTTTTGCAGTAGAAAGACTAAGGTGTATGTATATTTCTTATTGCCGGTCGCTTGCCTGCATAGTCGCAATTTGTCACCAGATTAAAAGATGCGTTCGGGATATTTCATTGTGACCAGGATATAACGATGGCAGTCAAATTCCGTCTGTGGATCAGGCTTAGTGAGTAAATAATTAAGAACAAAAATATTGTTTCTTACGTCTTTTATAGAACGATACAGTGATACTACAAGTAAAATATACACTAGATTAATCGTTGAAAGAATTCAAATCCGTCTAACATGTAAAGTATCTCATCGTGGTCTCTTAGTTGATTTGCGTGTCTTTTTTTTCTCTTTATTGAGCTTCAATATAATTATTACAGCAACTCCCCACAAAAGCAAACCCAGGAATCTTTGCTGAAAGTACCACACGATACCTCCAGCAACTGCAAATAACATGCCCAGAATCCCTATCGATGTCACTTTTTTAACCAATTTACTAGTCAAACATAGTTACGGGTTAATAATAAGAATACTTTCAAATAAGGCTGACCAGTATACACACGGAGGTTCTACCTACCTTTGACTAAGTAGCAATAGAAAAAATGTTTGTTCGATCAGGGTTTGTTTGTGTACTTGCCACCAGTTAGTCAGCTAGGTTTATTCGACATCCACATTTTGCCGATTTAGAGACACACTATTTGATGGTCCATCATTTCAACTTTGACATTAAGTTGATCAATACTAATTTCGCAGTCAGGTTATCATAATTTAAGAAGTGCTCGATGGTTGGGATTACCTCCTTTCATTCAGAGGGCAAGTTACGAATCGAATACCAGGATGACTGAGGCATGTGCTGGACCAGCAATAACAATTGTAAAATCCCGGAAGCATCTCCAATCTTCATTCAAACGTCTTAGGGTAGTAATTTCAAACTTTTTAAATAGTGAGTAAACCTGCAATCAAAAATTATTGGAGTGAATTTTAAATAAGCAAGCATCTAATCCTTTCCACACTTAAACTTTGGTCTAGGGATACATATACTAACTCACCACTGGTCCGTAGCTTTTGATTATTTTGATGATTTGGTCTTTTTTGGTGTTAGGTGTGGTATGGCAGGCAGTGGGAATAGTAATTATTAGATTTGCCTTAGTCTTTGGGTGTGGATCCAAATCCAGAGCACTATTGCCGTGTCAGGATGATGACTAAGAATATTGTTTTTTGACTATTTTCAAAAAATTGCGACTCAAACAAATAAACCAGGTAACTACTTGAACTGGAAGGCCATCGAGTATTTTTGTATAATTGACGGTACGGCGCTTTGCCACTAGATTCATATCTACAAAAAGATGTGCAATAGTTATTTTAATTAATATGGAATCAATACTTTCAGGTTTTACATCTAGCCAGTATCACTTTTTAATGGGGTTAAAAAGATAACCTATAATTAGTAAACGTCCTAACTAGGTTATCCCATCGAAGAAGCTTTTGGTTTACAAGCACAAACCCATTGTGCTCCTCACCTAAGCCTCGAAAAATAGATATAGGATCTAAGTTTATTCATTAGTATCGGTATTGCACTATGGGTTATGAGAATGTATTAATCATAGTCATTGTTGCTGGAATCTTATTGTTTGGATCCAAGAAATTACCAGAATTATTTAGGACAATTGGGCGCGCCCAATCTGAGTACGAGAAGGCCAAACTAGAGGCTAAAAGTGAACTAAATAAAGTTCATGAAGTATTGGATGATGGCAAGGCTAAGAGGAAAAATTTAGAAGACATAGCATTAAAGCTAGAGATCCCAGACCCTGAGTTGCTTTCAGATGAAGACCTTTCCCAAAGTATACAAAAGAAAATAGGAACAAAGTTAAGCTAACGAAGTTACCTTACAAAACAGAATATGATTCTTACAGAGCGATGGTTGGAAACTAGCGATACTTTTATCTAACGGATAGGTATGACATAATATTTATGAAGTACAGGGATAGGAATGAAATTATTGCACAGATATTACAAACTGCAAACGGCAACAGAGTCAGATTGACTAAGATTATGTATGATGTCTACCTATCCCATTCCTTGACTAGGGAATATGTACGGCTGCTAATCGAGAGGGGGCTTATTGAATATCTCGATGGAGAACGTACATTCAAGACTACAGAAAAGGGAATGAATTTTTTGCAAATCCAAAAAAAAGTTCATGGATATATCCTTGACGTGCCATCTATGCATAAGAAAGAAGAAAATCTATCGATCCTATAATATTTGTACCTAGTGCTGGGCTTGACTTTATTCGAAGTCTCCATCTGGCACCAGAATACGAAATCAAGCGTACCTTCTTTGAAAGAAAAAGCAGACAAGGTATACACTGATATTGACGCCCAAAGACAGATAGGAAGGTTAAGGTCTGCGTGAAAGGAGTTATTTTTGAAAGCAAATGGGTCCAATTATTCGAGGCAAATATCATGTAATCGATAAATGTGGCCACGAAATGGTGGTCAGCAGGTCGGTTAGCCGACTCATCGTCACACCGGATTTATCACATGAAACCGATTTTCATCAGACCACTTCTCTAGGAGTTACATAGTATGGATTGAGACTCACTAGTATGAACTGTATTATAAACCCTATCAATATATTTAACTTAGTTGAAAATTCCTATTGATATTATGACTGCAAAGTTAAATAAATCTTAGATAAGTAAGTTTATAATTATCTCTCATATCTTATTTTGGGCTTTAATGTGTCGATTGTAAAGGAATGTTAGTTATAGAAGTGTATGATATTGGTATGAGTTCAAATACATCGTGCTCTGCTCTTCTTTCACTGTCATTCAGACAATCAAACTATGTTTGTCAATCCAGTGATACCACGGAACTCCTCATGTCTTTCTACATCTACTCTTAAAGATATACAAGATGCCATTAACGGGACTCCAGTCATGAGCTCCATATTTACCAATGTAAATATGAAGAGCGATTAAAGGTGTGGAGCTTCCATTAATCGTGTCAGCTCTCATAAATCAGATAGACCAATAAAAACAATCAAAGCTATAAGCAAGCTGGCAACAAAATCGAGGGTAGTATATAAATTACTTTCCAGATGAGTTCAATAATGAATAAGTTAAAAACCTTGACTGGGTCTGTTCTGTAAATATTGGACTTTTCGATAATTGTGGATACGTTTGAAAATATGGAAAAGACTACCAGCAGACTAGCTCTAACTGATTACCTAGTCGAATTGTTGAGAAAGACTCCTGCTAGTATTATTGATCGCGTTGTTTATCTTATTCAGGGAAAGCTTCACCCTGACTATGAGGGAGTCGAATTGGGTTTAGCTGAGCGATTGGCCACACGCGCCATCTCCTTAGCTGCAGGTATGGATATTTCATTTATAGAACAATTATACCGCAAAACAGGTGACTTGGGTGATACGGTTGGTAAGGCTCTGCAATCCAGAAACCAAAAAATTTCAGAGAAAATGACTGTAGAAAGAGTATATCAGACCCTGGACAAAACCGCTAATTGTATAGGGCCAGGATCACAGGAGACTAAGTTGAAGCTCGTAAGCAGTCTCTTAACTGATGGATCCTCAAGAGAGAGCCGATATATAATGAAATTCATAATGGGGACACTGAGGCTTGGTATAGCTGAGTACACGATTATAGACGCTTTGGCCGTATGTTTCACCGACAACAAGGCCAATAGGACTGTTATACAGAAAGCATACAATATATCAAGTGATTTGGGAACTGTGGCTAAAATATTGGCCAGAGATGGACTTGATTCTCTCAAGTCACTTAGAGTAACTCTCCACAAGCCCATCAGACCCATGCTAGCAGAAAGGGTGAGGAATGCACAAGAAGCAATAGAGCGATTAAACGGACACTCGGGGGCAGTAGAGTACAAATTAGATGGAGAAAGAGTTCAGATTCATAAGGGAAGAAATAAAGTCGAACTTTTTTCGCGAAGATTGGAAAATATCACCAAACACTATCCAGATGTTGTTGAAGCAATCCAAAAGCTCAAAATAGGCGAGCTAATATTGGAGGCAGAGATTGTAGCCGTCAATTCCCAGACAAACGAGTTTCTCCCGTTCCAGGAATTGATGCATCGCCGACGAAAACACGGAATCGAACAGGCGGTTGAAGGATATCCTGTCGTGATATATATTTTTGATATATTATACTTGGAAAGTAAGGACTTAACCTCACTACCTTACTTAAAAAGACGTGCTATAATTGAGAACATCGCCATCGAACAAAATTTTGACATGCTCGCTCTGGTTCATCAAAAGATTGTTAATAACATAGAGGATCTCGAGAAGCAAATGAGTCGGGCTATAGAAATCGGGTGTGAAGGCCTAATGATAAAGCAGCCAACAAGTGTATATAGAGCAGGTGCAAGAGAGTTTGCTTGGACTAAACTAAAAAGAGAGTATCGAAGCGATCTTGCGGACACTCTGGACTTGGTCATAGTGGGAGCATTATATGGCAGAGGCCGCAGGGTGGGTAAATATGGAGCTATATTACTTGCCTCGTACGATGCTGACTCGGATATCTTTAGAAGTACTTGTAAAGTTGGGACCGGTTTTACTGACGAACACCTCGACTTTTTTTATAAGAAATTAGAAGAAATCCAGTTACCACACAGACATCCGAGGGTGGATACTCGAATGCATATGGATGTATGGTTTGAACCAAAAATTGTAATTGAAGTTAGTGCCTCTGAGATCACCCTAAGTCCTTCACACCCAGCTGGACTTGGTGCAATAAGAGAAAAATACGGACTTGCACTTAGATTTCCGAAATTTACTGGCAGGATAAGGGAAGACAAGAATCCCGAAGATGCAACTGCTGTTGCTGAGTTAGTTAGTATGTACAAAAGGCAGCTAAGATCAGTAAAAAAGTCATAAAAGTAAGCAAAAGAAACCGGTAACACTACGAATAAATGATCACAATAAGATGAGTGAGGCTTTTGTAAACTAGGTTGACCCGACCAGTCATACCAATGGGTCCGTGCCACCCTGTAACACCAGTTTCTCCTTGCTTGTTATGAATTGTATTTTGACTCAAAATGTATAGTGCCAGATATTCCTTTACTCTATACTAGCCTAAATCACGCACCTCATCAACGCGGAGCTTCTTGTGGTAATCTATCGTAAGCATCGCTTGTAGACTTGGTGCCTATATTACCAGAGAACTCCTGAACAAGGCAGTTTTGTTAGCATAAAGTACATCAATAAGAACTACTCTTACGTTTAAACATCTAATCCGATGCGGATTGACTAAATAATCTATCTCCTTTTTTGAATTTGTAGATTTACTTTAAACATAGTGAGTACGTCTTGTAAATTCTCATAAGGAGAGAACCTGCAAATGGTAACCCACTTTCCTGATACCTTTGCCTGTATTTTACAAATCGAATGCGAGTCGTAGTTCTCAACGGTTACTGATTGAACATCATATTGTTGTCTCAGACGTTCACTCAATAGTCGTGTTATCTCTCTGGGAGCGCAAATCATGATCTTTTGCAATGGATAATAGATTCTGATCTAGTAATCTTACATATCTTTTTCTTTCTTTCTCCAGTCAAAGATAGTATTAGACAAAGCATCACCATGATATATTAGACAAGGCATGTAAAATTTTTTAATATTTAGTACAAAAAGAGGCATTTTTGACTAGGGGATTAAAGAAGACGCCACGATATCACAAAAGGTACTCTAGCATTGTATCTATTTTTGTCAATTTCCTGTACGTTAAGATGACTCCCATCTTCGTCTCCTAAAGTATAAAAAAATTTGTTTAAGGAGTGAATAAATGACATTCTGAATACGTTGCCATCTTTTATCGTAAAGTAGTTATAATTTGTTTAATTATATAAGCCCTGTCATTTTTATCCAGTCAAGAGAAAGAATACGGTCCTGACTACTGTGCTGGCATTATTGTGGTATCTGTTATCTGGTTTGTAATAGGAGTCAGGCCTTTATCTCAATTTATTCCTCAAATTAAAAATATATATAATATTCAAGGAAAAAGGAGGAATTAGAGAGAACTATCGCATCTGGCTATGACCTATATCAGGTATAGCATAAGAACAAAAGTCGGTTCCACTGTTATTAGATCGTTGCGAGGAAACATTATTTCATATGGCTCCAAAATGTGTTTGGAAAATTCCACTCCCTGTTGAGTTGGGCTATATGTTGTAACGACCCTTTTCCCCATTTCCATTTGATGTCGTCTTATCAACCCTTTTGACTCCAATTTATCGAGAATCGGTGAATGCTTTTTAAAGTTTAAACCGCAACAGCTGATTAGAGCTGTTTGGTTTAATTCGCCGTATTCAACTAATTTGAGTATTATATCTTTCACAATGTAAATCCGTTCTCGATAATAGCGTGGAATAGTCACTATAGAACGTTCTTTAAGACTAGACTGAAATATAATCTCTCTTCTCAAAAATCAATTTATGAAGTGATAAGCCAGAGACTAGCTGTTCTCTTTACTGCCAGATGACTCGATTTGCATCAATGCGCTTTCAACTTCAAGTAGCGTGCTATCTATCAGCTTGGCATCCTCCTTTGATAATTTGCTGATATTAACATAAGAGTCGGTTTCCTTTGTTCTTTGATTTTTAACCTTCTCCAGATTGATATCTGCAATCGCGCCTTCCTCTCCCTGTATTAATTTATTGTAATCTATAGAGTTTGGTAAAATCTGATAAACCTCTATCATTAGATTATTGAGCTCAGAGAACACCTTATCCCTTTTTTTCGACATTTCCTGAAACTTGGGAAATTCATTTTCCGCTGCCGCTGCCTTTTTATCCAGAGAATCAGCTAATTCCTTGTCTTCTATTAATTTTATAAGAAGGTCATCGATATTCATATTTCCATAGCCAATCCTTTCCAGCTCCCTTTGAATTATTTGATCGCCTTTGGTTGCTATAGTCGTAAATACTGTACCAGCCTCGTTGGCGATAAGATTTAGCCGATTCTGTAAGATTATGACCTGGTTATCAACCTTAAAGTATGGTAAAGCATGATATTGAATTCCAAAATAACCCGTAAGTCTATGCCGACCTGCTTCCTTTGATAATTGGCAGTATATTCGATGCAAGTCGTCGGTTTTGGATGTAGATATGCCGGTAGTCTTCCAGCCATCAAGTAATTTAATAAAACATTCATAGAATTCTTTAACTTTGTGTGGTTCAAAAGAATCAACTTGAGTTATGGTGCCATCTCTAATCATGACGTTAGTATTGATCATTTCAATAGCAGGTTTTAATGCAGATAGGTATTTTTCCCTTATGAGTTTAAAACGGGCGTCGATATCTCTAGCGATATGATTGTCATCGTCGATTGGTAATCTCATAAAGCTATTTTATAGAGTGCTAGATAAATATTCATCTGGCATAGGCGCCCCCAGCTTAAGTCATCAATCTAATTTTACTATCGGCTTTTAGCTCAGGTTGTATGTGTAATCAGGCAGAGCTGGACCTTTTGACCCACGTTTCTGGATTGAGTCGAAAAAAGAAATAGGCGCCTAATAGCAAGCACGGCTCATAGAATCAAGTTAAACAGAAAAATACGATTTTTCTTATACTTGGTGCTGAAATCTCAAAATTTTTATTCACCTAATCATTGAATAGAAGTGCCCATGAAAATAGCTGTCGTTGGCATAGGTGTGGCTGGCGCTTATCTTATGAACAGACTCAGCGAGGCAAGGGATATTCAGATTACGGGTTTTGAGCGAATGCCAGAAAAGGATCATGATGCTGTTTGCGCTTGGGCAACATCCAAAAATGAAATGTCGCGTTTGGTCAAAAAATGTGGCTTGACCTTTGAGGACTATATTTTACATAATGGGAAACATATGATCGTTGATAGTGGAAGCGGTACAAACAAACGCATTGATATAAAGCTGAAAGGAATGGTCAATTATGATAAAATTAAGTTGATAAGAGACATGACTAGCGGCACAAAGATTGAGTTTGGCAGAGCTCCAAGGAAAGAAAACCTGGAATCTGATTTTGACCTAATAATTGATTCTACCGGTTTCCACAGAAACTATCTTCCAAGGTTAAAGAACGAAACATGGATTCCCTGTGTTCAATATAAAGTTAGATACAAAACCGGCCTAGAACCGTATGATGATTATTATCTAAAGGCGTTCCCGTCTATGACTGGCTATTTTTGGTATTTCCCTCTTGGAAATGGTTATGCACATATCGGTGCTGGAGACTTCGAACGAAAAAACAACAACAAATTTGTTGAACAATTCCTGAAAAAGTACGAATGTGAAGTAATACGCAAGGTGGGTCGTCCTGTCAGAATAAGCCCTCCTTTATTCTGTGAACCATTTACTGATGGTAGGAAATCTGTTGGTGTTGGTGAATCCATTGGTACTGTCTACTCTTTACTCGGGGAGGGGATAATTCCTGCCTCATGGTGTGCAGAATTATTTATTGAACATTATTTTGATTTAAAGGCATATCGTGAAGCTGTTTTGAAGAAATTCCAAATTTATGTTCTAGTTTATAGATTTATTCAACTTAAAATATCAGGAAAATTTAGTATTATTAGACAGTGGAGAGATTTGTTAAACATATACAGGCATATGAAGAGCGAAGAAAGCCGTTATGGAATGGCTATCAAGATTGCTGATATGATAAGGGTTTCCAAAATTTGAGCAAGGCATTTTCCCAACGACTCTTTTTTGGACTATTATATCTAACAGGACATGTAGTCTTTGGAGTTCCAACTATCTCCTGCGCCCGTGATTTTAGATTAGGAACTGCTAATGCACAGCACCCTTGTGACATTATCTCTACAAAACATCAATAATAGCAAATATCTATTAAACCAATAATAGTTCAGTCGTGGCTGGTACGTCCGTATCTTTGGGCTATATTAGATAGAGTACATTTTGCCAACTTGTGGGTAAAGTTTATCATCCGTTTCTTGCATGCTAATAAGGAGTGAGAATTAACGACACGAATAGACATAACTCATGAATTCATAAAAGAGCTCATAAAGCCAAGGTCGAGGGACTCGAGAAAAGGTGATAATGGGATAGTCTTAGTGGTGGGTGGAAGTAAACTTTACCATGGAGCACCCGTGCTATCTTCATTAGCAGCTTTAAGATCTGGGACTGATTTGGTTTTTACTGCTACCCCACGTTCAAATGTAATTCCAGTCAGATGTTATTCTCCAGATCTAATCGTACTACCCCTGCCAGACGATAAGCTGACTGCAGGTTCGGTAAATAGATTAATGGCAATGCTCCCAAAGAAACCCCACTCGGCTGGAGTCGGGATGGGTATGAGCATCTCCAAACCTCAAGCTCTGCTTTCGTTAATAAGTCAGCTCCTAAAAGCAGATACAAGAATTATACTTGATGCGTCTGCCTTAATACCTGAAGTGTTAAAACAAATCAAGGGAACGGGTGCCGTCGTAACTCCTCACGCAGGAGAATATAAACGACTTTTTGAAGAGGATGCGGGAACTAACTTAGAGACACAAACCTCCAATGTGCAAAATGCTGCGAAGGAATATGGAATCACAATTGTCTTGAAGGGATCAACCAATATAATTTCTGATGGCCGCAAATGCCATACTGCTATGATTAAAAGGAGTTCTCCGGCAATGACTGTTGGAGGTATGGGTGACATCCTTTCTGGTCTACTAGCAGGATACCTTACAAAGTATGATTCCTTCCATGCAAGTATATTGGGTGTTTATCTCAATGGGATGGCGGCAAAGATTGCATATGAAAGGGTAGGTTTGCACATGATTGCGACAGATGTCATAGAAGATTTGCCTCACGTTATGAAATCATTCGATTTAATCAGTGAATAAAAAATATAGCTACACAAAGGGAACAATTTAATAGATATCCGAGTTGAATGACTAGCCAGCTGTGCCTTCCAACCTTTTTGGAATACAGCAGTTTGTATAATGTACTGAGTATCTGAGAATCGCTTCCAAATTAATCTTAATAAGTATTCTAGCCCAATCCGCAAAGAGAAGATATGGCAAGGAATTAGACCACGGGTCAGTATCTTACTGAAGTAAAACTTTTAGATAGACTTCTGTTACCTCAGGTAAAGCAGACGCGTCTGCAACAAAGACTAACCAGAGGTGATACTTTGAGTACTAGTTCTTAGTTAATATTAAAGGACAAAAGAGAAACTAGAAGGCATCTTGAGGTATATCTGTTTTCAACGATGTGGTTCGTCAAGGTTGCACAGCTGGTTAATAAAGTAGAATCTACAATCATGTCTTCTTCATTTGATAAGCCGTCGTCTAGGAAAATACTTAACTAATGGCCATTCTTTATAATGAGTCTTAGTTCTAGTCACAATTATAAGATAGTTATTGAAAATCAACATAGATGGCCAACGAAATTAATCGTCAACAGGCAGCTATAGAGCAGAAAATAAACGAATTGGCTGAACAGTCCCGAGTACTGGAAGCATACATGAATGACATTTTAAATAGGGAGGCCACGGTCACAAGATTAATCGGAGAGGCCCGTCTCGCTTCAACTGCCATTCAAAATCTTGTGGACGAATCGGATAATGAGGCATTAGCGCCTGTTGGAATTGGAGTATATATTAAAACAGTTGTCCCTCCTGTGAAGAAGGTATTAATTAATTTAGGAGCTGGTGTGACTATAGAAAAAACAAGGGAAGATTCCATGAATTATGTAGAAGCTAGAATCAAGGAATTCGAGCTAGCTCTTACTCAACTTCTCGGACAGAAACAGCAAATCGCTATGCGTATGGAACAGGTCCAAGGGCAAATCAATCAGTTATTGCAGCAGCCTAACAGACAAGCATTCGATCCCAACAACAAGAGCGCAAGTGGACAGCCAAGAGCCGCATAACCTTAAGACCCCCAAATGTTCGATCAGCTAAAAAGGGTATTTTCGAATGCCACAAAAAGTCTTGGCCAAAAAGACCTATCTGAACGAGATGTTGACAATGTTTTGTATGATTTGCAGCTCGGGCTTCTAGAGAGCGATGTTGCACAAAATGTTATTGATGATCTATCTGTGAAATTAAAAAAAGAGCTAGTTGGCTTAAGATTAGAAAAAGATCAAGACAAAGAGGATCTTATCAGAGCCAAATTCCAAAGGTACTTTGAGCAGATGCTTGCAAACGCTGGGACTGTGGATCTCATAGGCGAGATCAAAAGAAAGAGCCAATCCAAGGGAGGTCCATTCATAATAGTATTCCTCGGAATAAATGGAACGGGAAAGACCACCACGGTGGCCAAGATAGCAAATCTGCTGCGCAAGAATGATATTTCCTTGGTAGTAGCCGCGGCTGATACCCATCGTGCGGGAGCAATAGAACAGCTCACTCAACATGCTGAGAGGCTGGGAGTAAAAGTGATTGCACAGAGCTATGGTGCTGATCCTTCTGCCGTTGGAAGAGACGCCGTCGACTACGGCCGAAAACACTATGTGGAGGCAGTCCTGATTGACACTGCCGGAAGGATGCAGACAGCAAAAGGATTAATGGATGAGATAGGAAAGATAGTCAAAGTAGTAAAGCCAGATCTGAAATTATTTGTAGGGGACTCCCTAGCTGGTAATGACACAATAAACCAGGCGACAGATTTTTTCGAATACACGAAATTTGATGGTGCCATTTTGACCAAATCAGACGCAGATGCAAAGGGTGGTGCTGCCGTCTCGATAGTGTATTCTACTTCTAAGCCAATCGTTTACCTTGGGGTTGGACAAGGTTATGAAGATATAGTTCCATTTGACTCCAATAACTTCATTAAATCGTTATTCGGCAACACTGAATTGCCAAATGAGAATTTTGAACCTGCTTCCAAATATATAGACATTGAAATGCCTACTGCAAAACCTATTGTCGCTGAACATCTCTATAAAATGAAGGAATTAACAGCTGAAATTAAGGGATCTGGCGAGCTGAAAAATAAAAATGAGTCTGATTCACTTCCTTATCAAACGGAACAGATTAGTCCAACAGTGAAAGAGGAAACTAAATCAGATCCCTCTTTGAAACCGAAGACAACTATTGTGAAGGCAGATAATACCCAGGAGCCTGCAGTTAAGAACGAATCCAGCCAAGAGCTGGAATTTAATCGCACCGAAAAGAAGAGCATATTTTCAAAGTTCTTCAAACGCAATAAGAAGGAAAAGAATGAATCACTGATTGACGTCAATACTGCTGAACAAAAATCTGGACCTGACAGAGTTGTTCAGGACCAAGAAAGAACGCATCGAAAAACTGGCGCGGACGATTCAAAAAAAGAGACCATATATCTGACTGATGAAGATCTCGACCTTGAGTAAGAAAGATGTTCTTAGCCTCATGGATCTTACGACAGAGGAAATTCTGTCGATCATAGAATTAGCTACCAGATTAAAGCAGGAGGCAAAAAACGGAAAATCAAATGTATTACTCAAAGGTATCGTGCTCGGGCTAATTTTCCAGAAGCCATCTACAAGAACCCGAGTAAGCTTCGAAACAGGAATGTATCAGCTGGGTGGCAGTGTAATCTCCCTTAACACGAACGATATCCAATTATCCAGGGGAGAATCGTTGGAAGACACAGCTCGATCCTTGTCCCTATACCTAAATTGCCTTGTAACAAGGCTTTACCAACACGAGGAAACTGAGCTGATCGCAAAGTATGCATCTATTCCCGTAATTAATGGTCTGTCGAACCTTTTCCATCCATGCCAAATACTTGCGGACTTGATGACAATTCAAGAGCGAAAGGGTAAATTGAAGGGTTTGAACGTAAGTTGGATCGGTGATGGAAATAATGTTTGCAACGATTTAATCCTGGGTTCAGCAAAAGCCGGCATGAATCTGACAATCGCCTGCCCACCTGGTTATAGACCATCAAAAGAAGTGCTAGCGATAGCTAACCTGGAGGGATCCAAATCAGGATCAAAATTAGTTGTTACTGATGAACCTCCAGTAGCAATTGCTAATGCGGATGTGGTAGTAACTGACACCTTTATTTCCATAGGTAATGATGAAGAAAGGCTCATAAGGGAAAGGGTCTTTTTACCAAAGTATCAAATAAATCAGCAACTAATGAACTTAGCAAGAAAAGATGCCATTTTTATGCATTGTCTACCAGCTAAACGTGGTCAAGAGGTGACATCAGATGTGCTTGATGGTAAAGCATCAGTTGTTTGGGACGAAGCTGAAAATAGGCTACATAGCCAAAAGGCTCTATTACTCTTATTGACAGGTGCAAAACGAGGAGCCTAACTGGGTCCTACCCGACAAGCATTTTGCACTGGCATGTCAAAAGAAAGAATATGAGTTAGTATGCAATTAGATCTAGTCGCCTAATACTGATTAGCTGGTTGTTGTGCTTTTACCTATTTTTAAATATAGTACCCCCGATGAACTCGCATGGCAAAAATAGTGGTTGGGAAGACTTCTGATATTCCAGAAGGAAAATTAACCCATATTACAGCGGGAGGGAAGGAAGTTCTAATTGCAAACGTGGGAGGAACGTATTATGCCATGAATAATGTGTGTAACCACGCTGGTGCTGAACTGCATGAAGGTGAGCTAAACAACAAAGAGTTAACATGCCCTTGGCATGGAGCTAAATGGGATGTCACGACAGGCGATCTTCTCTGGTTTCCTACCAAACTCAAACCAGAGGAATCGTTCAAAGTTAGTATCGAAAATGGCACTGTGTTTTTAGAGGTGTAGCATAGCCCAACTAGTTTCTAAAACTGGGAAACTTCCTACGACGTTAACGAAAAATTAGTTTCGTTATGATACCAATAATTTTTCCCAAGGATTGTCTAGCCTATATGAGAGCCTGAGACTCCCATATGTTAAAAGGATTTGACGTGAGGCAATTCTAAAAAGCTGCTACCTATCCACTGCGTCCTGTTTCCTAGGTTTTGACATGACATAAAATCCATGTGCAGATATAATAAGTGCGGCCAATGACATCTTCGTTGCAAATACCAAGTTCCAGGGTGTCTTGGGATTAGGATACGGCATGTTAATTGAATCCAGTCTTAGTATTCCCTTCATTGCATCATCTGTGATCAATGAGCCCCATATCACAAAGTTGTAAATGAATTCGTATAACGAAATTACGGCTATGGCCAGTACAACCAACTGAAGGACCAATTTTAGTGACTCTGGAATATTTCTCACCTTTTCCCCACCGAGTCTGGTTACACAGTACCACCCCACTACGGAAACGATCATCAGATATGTGACAAGTTTGGAAATTCCATGAACAGGGAATTCTGTATTGACGAGAACTTCACCGATGACGACCTTTCCTGTCTTTAGATATTCCCCAACGCTAACATACAGAGCATATGCAGTGATTGATGACATCGCAACTGCGCAAAAATAAAATATCCCGAGAAGCACTTTTCGAGTTCTTCTTTCATCTATTTCCAGGCTTGAGTGGCGCATAGTCCTATAGGCAATCATAGTGTGAGTTACGGCTATAAAAAATTACATGTTTATACATATCATTAATGGAATACTTGAACCTTGCAATAAGGACTTACAACTGCCAGGTTGTAAGTTTGTGAATTCAATAAGGACTTACAACTGCCAGGTTGTAAGTTTGTGAATCATATATCTTATACACTGTAAAAGGAAGCCTGGCTGTAGAAATGTGTCTTTCCTGCGTATGCCGTCTACCAGAAGCATACAAGTAAAGCTTAAGTCAAATTCCAATGGGGAGAGCTAACGTCTTATTCTACATTTTTATGTAGAAATATCTCCTATTCGCGTTCGTAACAGCTGATCTTTTCATGATGTGTTCTCGAAAGAGCCGAACGATAACTTAACAGATATAGTTATGCCCAGTCCGACTGCGGGAGGTTAATAACATTAGCAGCGTGAAATCAGAGTCACAAAAGTGTAATATAATATAATAAATCTACTATTTGATTAGGTCAAAAGACAATGATGAGGCCGAACTGGGACGTATATTTTATGCTTCATTCAGAAATCGCAAAACTTAGGTCCAACTGTCTAACAAGGCATGTAGGAGCTGTGATCGTTAAAGATAACCGACAGATTGCTACTGGATATAATGGAACTCCCTCAGGAATAAGGAATTGTTTTGAGGGCGGATGTGAAAGGTGTTTATCAAGAGCTCAGGGAGAGATCAATTCGGGCGAACAATTAGAACGATGCTTATGTACCCACGCAGAAGCAAATGCAATTATACAGTGTGCTATTTTTGGAAATGCAGGAACTACGAAGGGAGCTACACTATACTCCACGTTCGCACCTTGTCTTGAATGTAGCAAGATGGCTATAAGTGTGGGGATCAAAAGGATCGTTGCTCTTGCAGATTACTCGGAAGATGCTACAGGCCTGTTATCCAAGGCCGACGTCACTTTATCAAAGCTGGAACCTGATATCTTGAATCATTGGATCGAACTTATGGAGAAGGGTCCTGTAAGTCGCACAAATGGGCCGGGCAATGATAGGACAAGTCAACAATAAGGATTCGCGGCTAGTTTACTTTATAGCTAAAGCGGGTGTCTGTCAAAAAGCGTACATCCTTCGTGGCGCAAGCCTGAGCCAAAGTTGGTTCAAGGCCGGCGATGACGATAATCGGTCACTTTTACTAGTCAGAGCCAAGACAATTTATGCATAATGCCGAATCAAACTTACTGTACTCAATCTTTAAATATATCCAGAACCAACAAGTGCCGTCTAGGCAGCCATTCCCTTTATCTGGATGGGAAATGATTCTTTAATTCTTGCAAATCTTGGAATTCTGTATCTCGAAACGAACTTTTCTTATGTTATCAAGAACATAGTCGGCATCAGCATCTCCAGGATTGAGTTCCAAACACATGCTCAAAATTTCTAGGGCTTTATGCGGGTTCTTTCTTTTGAGAAAAATTATTCCTTTGTCTCTTACTGCATCTTAGTAATTGGGTTCTAGAGCAAGTATCATCTCATTGGCTAGCTCTGCTTTGTTTGCGAGAAGATCGTAAAAATTGGCCTTTAAATTATTTAGCATCCTAATTAGGACTTCCCCCCACTGTAGCTGCTTTAGACTATAGTCATCCATTATCCTTCCGCCATCGAACGGGTCAATGACTATTTCATTTCTGTCATCTTCTAAGATGTGTTTGATAATGAAGTGAAACGGAAAATTGACCGCATTCAATTTAAAATTGAGTATGTGTGCTATACGCATATGGATTATCGATAAGGTAATGGGAATGCCTGTTTATTGCTTCAAAGCAAAGTTGAGATAGCTATTTGTTGGATTATAGTAATCTTGAATGTTGGGTCTAAACTGCCTTTCCTTAAACAAATAGTTGTTTATGGCGCTAATTATTGGGTAGGCCTTAATGAGATTAATTCCTTGTTCGATGACTTAATTTCTCTACCCATGAAGTCGATCTTATCCAAATTCCTTGTTATGTCTAAATCCGGGTAGGCGACAATTCTCGAGACATGCAAGCAGTATTCGGCTAGCTTGTCTGCTTCGTTCGGTTCAAGATTCCCAACAACGCTCTCCCTCCAATCTTCAATCAAAGATTGGAACTTGTGAAGGGACAACAGTCGATATCAGGCTTTTTACCTACTCATAATTTTGGGGCCATCGCAATTAAATAGGAATCAGCCTCTGTCTGAGTTCCAGTTGTGTTCTTTGTTCTTGTCTGGCTGATTTGAGGACGCTTTAGAAGGCAAAGATGAGATAAGCTCATTCACAATGTCCCTGCTTATGGAGCTGCTCGCTCCTTCCCTAGCTAGTCTATAGTTTCGATAATTCTGATCTGCTTGGATAGCTGCTGCAAGTATTGTTCCTTTTGATAGCTTGGAAGATGACTGTAAGAACATCTTTGTATCTTTTGGAAGGCAATGACCACCTATTCCTTCCCT
>NZ_QURE01000124.1 GCF_009898475.1 Nitrososphaera sp. AFS
GCTAATACAACCAAAGCAGCTGGAAATGCAACAGCAGCTAATACAACCAAAGCAGCTGGAAATGCAACAGCAGCTAATACAACCAAAGCAGCTGGAAATAACAAAGGTTCCATCCTAGATCCGATTACAGGATTAGGTCAGGCGATCGCCAACGGTCTTAAAGGTTTAGGCAATCTCATAACCGGAAATAAAAAATAAAAATAAAACAACTTATACAATAGGCGTACATGGAATCTAGGTATGGTGTAAGGTTATCCATCATTTCAGATCTGCGGTTAGTGTTGGTAAGATACAGTCTATTGAATCCTACATCACCATAGACTCCTCTACTGACTTAGACCAAGGATCGGAAGAAAAAAATCAGGGTTCAAGATGGGTAAAGTGCTGCCATTAACAACCTGAGGGGTCGGAGTATAAAGATATGGGTAAAGAGCGAATTCATATCCCGCGGCCATGTGCCCGCCCATCAGCTGATTCAGCACTATTTGAAGTTCAGATATCCAGTATACTTTCTCAATCAAGATCAAAAAATCATATTCATTAATTTAACCTCACTCTAAATCTATAAATCAATAATACATATTTGATAATAAAAATGGTTTAGATAATACTGGTATCATCCTAGAGAAATTTATAGATGAATAGTTTGTTTTGTTATCGAATAACTAACGAAATCATTTATACCTATATCTGACTACTAGACCTGCTGACACAGCCACTACTGTTACCACTAAAATGCCGATGATAGCAATATTAGACAAGCTAGTCTCCAATGCTACAGTTATAGGGAATGAAGCTAACGTGGCAAAATTTGGACTGCTTGACTTTGTTCTCATGATCACTTGATATGTCCCCAAATCTGGAAATGCATAATTTATAAGGTAACCACCTTTGTTGTCTGATAAGCCACTAAACCTAACTACTTTCTGCTGCCCATTGCTAGTATCGATTATGATAATTGTGACTAACACATTTTGAAAGCTGCACCAGTACGTAAATCATTTATTGTAAACCGCAGCTCAGTAGGAGTATTTATAATTGGGTTAACTGGTGAATAGCTAAACAGGATCTTTACGTTATTGTCACTATCTTTCCATACTTTAATATTCCTTGCAAGTTGAGAATACGCAAATTTCAACGTATGACTGCCAAATACTATAGCTAACAATAGCAGTGATATAAAAGCAAGCATCGTACTAAGTCTGTATAATAATTTCATTATATCGCATTGAATACTAACTTATATAATATATTTAGTACCCTGTGCCTAGAAGACCTATTCCTTATTTTTTCCTGTGATTCTGCTTTTGGTTATACCATTACGAGTATAATAGGATTCATGGATAACTTTTACTTCATCTTTCTAATCACTCTGACTTAGTTCTACGATGGACATTCTGCAGCAGGTAGAACTGAAAATGATTTAATCATCTGCTGTGCAGTTGGAAGAAAAGAAATAAAATAATTGGCAATGGAGTATGGAGTATGGTCAACTATACTCTATCAGTGTTATCCTCTGTGCTTTTTAATGCTATCACTTTAGATGGCTCACCTCTAATCTGGTAATAAACAATTCGTCATCAAATGAATCTTGAGAGTTGGTTTGCTGTATCAATAACTCGATCCAAACCTGGGCCCATTAGACCAAATATCACATGATTAACCCCCATCTCCTTTATGCTTTGAAGATCTTTCCCGATATCATCTATAGTCCCACTTAATGGAGTCCTTCGGCTGCTTCTTTGGAAGAATTAGTAATTATTTCAGGATAGGTGAGTGCAATTATCTCCAGATGTCTGTTTTCCTTCTCTTCTTTCTCTTTTAGAGTCCTGATACCGTTTGTGATATAATCTAAAGAACCCGCTACTGCTGGCAGCCACCCATCCGCATATTTGGCAATCCTTGAATATGTGTTGGAAGAAAACCCACCGATAGATTGGAATACGTGGCTTTTGAATTGGTTTTGGACCTATTTTCGAAGCAGGTATATTATAATATCTTCCTCTGAATTCAACAATATCATCAGTCCAGATCCGTGTTAACACTTGGATAAACTCATCTGCTCTTGCTCCTCTATTCTCGAATGGAACATTAGAGACCATATACTCATCTTTTGACCAACCAATGCATAGGCCACAAATACATCTTCCATTTGATAATACATCCAGGGTTGCAAACTGTCTTCCTAAAATTACAAGATTATGAAATAACATATCTATCACACAAGTTCCTAACGCAATTTTTTCTGTTTTTGCTGCAACAAAAGTGAGTGTTTCCATTGGATCAAACACATTTTGTAGAGCAGGTGAAGATTCCCATCGGCAGAGCCTGGATATGGCGTTTGTGGGTGTATAGGCCAGAGTAATCTCTCAAATACCCAAACAGAATCGAGTTGTTCTTGCTCAGCCATCATTGCCAGATGAATAATATTTTCTTTTGTGGTTTGTGGTCCATACTGTGGTAGGGTTATACCAACCTTCATAACAATTTAGATATTTTGTCTCTATTAAAGAATGTCTTTACATCGCAACAATAGAACCCTTAATGGAATGATCCCTACCATCTTTCATAATGAATCAAATCATCAATTGGAATCCATCCGAACCTCTCAACAGGTTCTGTTTCCTTAGGATATCCTAGAGTAATAATTCCTATTGGTTTAAAATATCGCGGCAGCTTTAGTATTTCTGATACTTTGCCATCTTCAAACGCGCCCACGAATCCGGCACCGATTCTTTCGTTAATGGCAGTAAGAAGGATCAACATAGATGCAAAGGCACCATCTATGACACTATAAAACTCCCCTCCCCCATCGGCCGTACCGCTCCTCAGAACGAGAAGTGTTAGAACAAATCACAATCAAATTGGCGCCTCTTCTACGTGACCTTGATCAACGGCCACTCCTCTTAGTTTTCTCTTTATTGTCTGATCTTTTACAATAATAAATTCTTGTACCTGCGTATGACCAGCACTCGGTTCTCTATGAGCATTCCTTAGTAATTTCCTAATCATTTTCTCGGGAATTTGCTTATGGGGATCAAAATCCCTAATCATCCTTCTTTTTCTGATAACCTGTTCGAATTCCATCCTCTCTCATAGATTTTAAGGTCTATCCTGATTACAATTTTTTAGTAGGAGCTATTCCCTACATGTTTGACCATACTAGTAGAGCAATTCGAAAGGAGTGTTGAAATACAAATTTCGAGCAAACTAGTCATGGTGTCAGAATTTTGACCAGAATATCTATAAAGTATTAGGTAACAAGTAGACAAAAATTGGAAAATATCGGGGAACAGTACAAAGGATTCTTTGCAGGTTTCTGAGCTTAGCATCTAGCAAAATAATCCAATTGATACTCCAACAGATAGGTACCATGTCTCATTATCATTTGAGTGAGTTGATTCATTCCTCGTCCTTCAATTACATAACAAACTCAATTCTCGGCTCCTAAAATCAATATACCATTGTAAGCTAAGATAGCGAGCAAGGTGTTTCAAGCAATGAAGATAGACCTCAAGTCTTTAGATAGAATTCGCTGTAGCCGCACTTCCTGCAAGAATTGAATTCAAATATGAATTTTGCTTCCTGATCTTCTATTGGTGTTTTCGTATTTTGAGAATCATTGTCTGCATTAGTTTTTGGTAACGAGCTTAGGGGCATCGAAAAGAGCGATGGGTGTTTTATCATATCTGAGTGACATTTTGGGCACTTGTCATTAGCACTCATACAATCGTTCATGGTGATTGATTGGTTTATTTATTATTTTATTCTGTATGGGTTAAAAATAAGTGGTTCAGATTATAGGCTTGATCAATCAATCTATGCATTAAATCCAAAGTTGAAGGAATATCTAAAAAAACACCAAAACAAAAGCAAAGAAACCGGTAAAGGCCGCCGAAAAGAAGTAAAGTGGCAATGAAATATGGTTGGCCATACTCCAACAGCATTGTCATTTGATCAATCACTTTAATCTGTATATCGTATTGGGACCAGTCATTTTATTACGTAATTGCTCCTCCAAACTGTGAGCTAATAGCTTTATTGTATACCTAATCCTCTATCCTTTTAGTTTCTGTATACTCTCTGCAACTAGCGTTTCGACAGATCCTCTATTCATATGGATTCCAATAAAGGGGTCGCAGCATACTTCAAAAGGTAATAGCGTAACCCAGCAGCAGACAAAAATCACTCAATCGGATAGATTCGCTCAGAACATAAATAATGCACCGGATTCAACTAATACATTCAACAAGGACCACATAGTACAGAATCTGCATTAAGAAGACAAGTTCTAACTTATGATGGGGTATGATAACCGGACTCCATCGTGGATATTCAATTCCCTATTTGTTCATAAAATAAGTATGTAGCAACAGTGTATTACCGCATCATTTTGGCGCGCCAAAATTCGATCAAGTCCAACCATCATACTTCAATGAGGAATCCAAAGGAGTATGCATTATTCCTCGCATTCTCTAAGCGCGCACTGTCCAAAAATCTGTAAATGTTCAGGATTTCATTATCTGTTACACCATAAAATTGCAATTTGATTAATGCGCTTACTGCATGTTTTCGGCTAGCCAAAACAAGGCTCATCACTGAATATTGCTGACAGTTCCCGCGTCAATCTTGTTATTCTTTGCAATTTCAACCCTTGTCTGAACGTTTTTGAAACATTAATGGCAAGTGAGTCACTCCATGGAAGAAAACACTTTGAAGTGGGATTAGATCCGCTTGTTTGTTTTCCTTGTCTCTGCTGTCCAGCTTCAAATCCTGCAATCTTTGAACGATTACTCTCAGTGCCACTTGTCCTTCCAAACGAGCTAAGGGAGCACCTAAACAAAAATGGATCCCATGGCCAAATCCAATATGGGCCGGATGAGAAGAAGACTTGTTGCTGGCTATATCAAATCGCTCAGGATCTTCAAACATGGATTCATCGTGATTGGCTGAACCCAGCCATGCTATAATCCTCTGTCCTAATTGTAGCTTTTGTCTTCCAAGACTAGTATCTTTGATAACAATACGAGCAACTGCCTGAACAGGTGATCTGTAACGTAAGGTTTCTTCTATTGTTGATGGGATCAGGGTACGATCACTTTGTACGAGCCGAAGTTCATGAGGATTTTGTAGCAATGAAAGAATCGTGTTTCCTATTAGATTTACTGTTGTCACGTGTCCAGCAAGAAGCAGAAGCCTGCAAAAAGTAAGGATTTCATCCTTGTACAGATGACGTCCATCAGCTTGTGCCTTGATTAAATTGGTTATAAGATCTTCCCGTGGGTTTTTTGTTCGTTCTTCTACGATATTGCTGAAGTACGAGTCCATCTCATCAATCATTCGAATGATATTTTTTGAAGTAACATTTTCATCATCGCTCATTTCACCTTCCACTGCAGTTGAGGATACAATCCTGTCCGCCCATCCTCTAAACAGATCACGATCTTCTATTGGGACGCCAAGAAGCTCGGCAATAATCGTTACTGGCAATGGATAAGCCAGATCATCTATGAGATCCATGCTCCCTTTTTGAATCACTCGATTAAGCAATTCATGTGCAATATTCTCTATGTGTGGCTCGAGTTTTGCTATTATCATTGGAGTAAATGCAGATGAGATTACACCACGTAGGGTTCTATGATATGGAGGATCGGATTGCAACAAGCTAGGACGTTGGAAGGCTGCTGCATTTGCATTCTGGTTTTTTTCTGTAGATGGGAAATCTAATTTTGGAGCAGCAGACGAAAATGTCATGTAGTCTCCTAAGATATTTTGGATGTCGCTATAGCGAAAGACGCCCCAAAAATTACTGCGCTCATCATATGTGATAGGATTAAGACGTCTCATTTCTGCATAAAATCGGAAGGGATAAAGTCTTTG
>NZ_QURE01000125.1:0-950 GCF_009898475.1 Nitrososphaera sp. AFS
ATAATTTGTCAAAGTTTGCCTTATGGTAACAGCAGAAGCCCTTACACTCCATTGAGTTAAATCTCAATGGAAGGGATTTTTCATATTCAAGAAGTTCCTTCTCTTTATTCAAAAAAGGAACCCATATCTGAAATCGCAGAACAGCCACCATCATCCTTCTCACGTTCTGCACGTTTCCCGTGTAAATAGAATATCAGGCGCTGGAAGATCCCTTAGTGTAAAAACTCATATTATCAAGAAATGAAATCTTAGAGCGGATGTTTTGTTTACTTGTTCACTTACTTTTTGCCTCCTGTTACCATATTTCCGAGACCTTTAAGACCATTCCCGAGAGCTTGACCAATGTTAGCCACTGGGTTTGATGAATTCTAAGAGCTCGCGTTCTTAGCGGCCGCTGAGGCATTACCTAGTGTTACCTGCTGTAGCTCCACCAGCTTTAGTAGTGTTACCACCACTGCTTGCAGTTGCAGTTTTGTTTTGAGCAGATTGTTATGCTAATGCTAATGTCTTGTTTATTATGGGTGCTTCGCACGACCAAGCATTACGACTCTCCTCGCTAACAGAATATGTATTAGTTTACTAAAAACACTGGAGCCATATTCGTGTATCAATACAGCGCTCAAATCCTGTCTTGTAGCCGTCAAACGATAAATGAACTGAGTTAAATGTCAAAAAAGGATGACACTCAACCAAAGCTTGAACCGATGTAGTTTCTGTGATAAAACGATTATTTGGAGAACATATTAGATCAACAGTGGTAAGAACACAGGACAGAGAATTGTCATTGGGATGTATAGCATATATTGCTCTAAAAATTGTCCACAGGCTAACCAATATTGCTCTAAAAATTGATGGTTTTTACAAAGCCATAAAACTGTAACTACCTAGTACTCGATACAGAAGCCCTTGTATAGATTTTATATGGGATGCACAAAATATTCTTATTTAGC
>NZ_QURE01000125.1:964-6019 GCF_009898475.1 Nitrososphaera sp. AFS
TTCAGATCCGTGCGCGTGGCGAACATGATCCGCAAGTTCTTCATCGTTGCGAGCTGTTAAATTGCATATTTGACAGGTGGCCTGTTTTGGTACTAGAATATCTTTTTTGTTCCATGACATACAATTACTTTATGCCATATATTATTTACATGTATGGAGAGCTAAATGGAAAAATATCACAAATGACCCATAGCGGCGATAATTTATTGAAAATCAGACCATATTTGAAAGTTATAAAAACTGTTCTTGTGGTACTGTAAGGAACGAATTCCAAGCTTTTGCTGCGCTCGTATTAAATTCTGTCACAAACTCAGCGGTTCGATTAAGAGTTCTAAAGTTTCTGCGGTTGCATTAGTTGCGTTTACAGTCAGGTTGTTGTTGTACTGCTCTCACTAAGTTCTCGGTGACGTCATTGGATTGCTTTAGAAATTCATCTGCGTATGGTGGCGTTACTAAGGGGACGTTTACGTTACAGACTAATACCTTTTGAGCTGAAACTATATTCTGAATAGCATTCTTTACTGCAGCAATATAATCAAGATGTAGATTAGAGGCGGATTGTGGTTGAGCCTTAGTGAAGGCGCTTATTCCTCTAATGCGGTTTTGTCCTATCGTATCGTATACGTTAGTTGCTTCAGTCGAATTAGTTGTATCGGTTATGTCGTCTTTAGATTTATCGTCTATCATTTCACAAATTCAAGACAATGAGACAGCCCGCCTAATCAAATTGCCAATATGTACCAGTAGCTGAATGAAAACTCACAAATGGTTAAGAAGGTGTAATTAACATGGTTGACAAAATGAACCAATACGGTTGACACTTTTTATCTTGTTCTAGTGTATCAGTAGTAGGTGTTTTAGTCATCGTAAACTTCTCTACCGGTGTCATTAGTTAATTTCATTGTGTTCTCTTTCATAGCTCCCATTGAGCTGTGGACTAGTTATCATCCTCTGGTCATTGTAAGAGGCGAGCATGGTCTTTATGGTTTGATAGTAGATATTACTAAATAAGAATTAAATGCCAATATTATACCAACAAAAATAATTGAGATTATTGTTGTGATATTTCTGTTTACAAACTCGCCCATGATTGCTTTATTTCTGGTCATTAATACAAGAGGAATCATGGGTAATGGTATCATCAAGCTAAGTATGACTTGGCTATACACCAGTATGTTGAGAGGATCTAATCCAAGAGATATTGCTATCGTTGTAGGAATCACATTGATGAATCGTGTCACAATGCGCCTAAGCCAAATGTTAACTTTCGTACCTAACAAGCCTTCCATTATGGTTTGACCAGCCAGCGTACCGACTACCGAAGAGGAGATACCAGATGAAAGCAGAGTAATAACAAAGACAATTCCCGCGCCAGCCCCAAAAAGTGGAATAAAGGTTTTGTAAGCATCAGATATTGAAGCTACATTCGAGTAATGTGCATTAAATGCAGCAGCAGCTATTATCATTATTGCTGCGTTTACCATACCAGCAACAGTGAGTATAACAACGTTTTCTGTAAGATGTAGCTTCCGTAACACTCTCTTTTCTTCAATAGACTTGTCTTTGATCTTATTTTTTGTAAGCCACGAATGCACGAAAAGAGCATGTGGCATCACAGTGGCTCCAATAATTCCAACGGATAAAAGTAATGCATTTGAATTTGCAATCATGGGAACAACTGAATGATATAGTATTGCTGAAGGATCTGGCTTTGTGACAAACACTTCATACAAAAATCCAAAACTTATTATTGATACAAATAAGATAAACATCTGCTCAAGAACACGGAATTTGCGTGTCGTAAAAGCAAGTATCAATATAACATCCAAGGCTCCAAAGATGGCTGCATAAATCAGTGGGATTCCAAATAGAAGGTTAAGTGCGATAACAGTACCAAGATATTCAGCCAAATCTGTAGCAGCAGCCGCTGCTTCTGCAGCTAACCAATATGGTACTATGTATATTTTCTTTCTTAGCTTTTCACGTATTATTTCTGGTAAAGATTTACCTGTCGCTATTCCAATCTTGCCAGACAAATACTGAAGCATCATGGCCATTGCACTTGATAGCCAAACTACCCAAAGTAGACTATAATTTTGGGATGCTCCTCCTGCGATATCAGTGCCAAAATTACCCGGATCCATATAGGCCATGCTCACGATGAGAGCAGGCCCCGTGTAAAGAAATAGCTTAAGAAGAGATTGCTTCTTGGCTAAAAGATACCTTTGAGAGAGCATTATTGATATACACTATAATAAAGCCTAGACAGCTTATTAAAGTTAACCAAGACTAACATCATTAGACATATGAACATAGCCATAACAATCCAAGAAAGGGGACTTGAAGATAATTATAGAAAGGTAAATGAGCTAGTATTATGCACAGCATTGTTAGTTGAGGAAACTGAAGGTCAGACTGAACAAGAACAATGAGGACAACCATAAGCACCTCAAATTAATCCGTGATGCTCATAGTATAAAACCAAATGTAATAGCAGAACCGCAAACTCACAGAATGGAGGATTATTTGGAGGTCATTTATGAATTAACAAGGAAAAAAGGTTATGCCACACAGACCGACCTTTCTGAGTCTCTCAACGTGAGCTTACCGGGTGTGACTAAGATGCTTCAGCGACTAGATGAAAATAAATTTTTAAAATATGAGAAATATAGAGGGGTTAATCTAACAGAAAAAGGGATCGAGGTGGCAAAGAGTATTCATGAAAAGCATAGCCTGTTGTCTGAATTCTTCAAGATGATTGGTGTACATGATGATGTTGCAAATATCGACGCCGAAGGAATCGAGCATCATCTGCATTCACAAACATTGAAGAAGTTAAGAGAATTCATAGAGAATCAAAAGAAAGGCATTTAGTTCAGAAGCATTATCTACCAGATTCTTTAACATTTTTCCATCATGTACTTCTTCACTTGTTACTTCCAAAGATAGGATTCTTTTCTTCTTTATGTCAGCTGCTATGTGTGTTTTCAGATATCCTTTTCTAATATGCCATCAGATCTTTGCATTAAGAAAATCAGCGTATTTGAGTGGATTATGACCTGAAGATAAATCCACTGTTGTAGATTATCATGTTGTATAATAGGACAAGATCCTGAAGCCAGTGGTACCTCTAATAAGTCTTCTTATTCTCTCCAATCTACAATTTGGCAACCTACGTAGTCAAGAGATTATCATGGTTAGCCACAAAGGAAATAAGATAGGTCCAACTACATTTATAGGATGAATCATGAACATAATTCGAATGAATCTGGTCCTCACCTTAACCAAACGAAGGAACATAATAAATCTGATTTGTCGCTAATCGAATCAGCGGACTGGATCAAGACTATCGGAAAAACCTTGAGAAGTAAAGATGGGTTGGATATGGGTAAGATAGTAAAGGATAATGATGGTAAGGTAGACTATCAAACATCATACTCAATTATGATCGAGTATGGCGATCATGAAAGATTTAGTATCCCAAAACATACCGTATACAAATTTGATCAGACGAACGCATACGCATCATTAACAGAGAATGAAATACTAGCAATAAAAGACAATGATCCGTTCTTAAGTTCCTATAGGTCATATGTACGTGATTAATCTTAACCATTATTGACTGACAGCACAAGAATCTCAGGCCTATACGAGGAACTGTGATTTGCACCTAACCTTTAGTAACATAGTACCAACTATTTCAGATTCTGTGAGCGACTATAGCAAGTGGATGAGCGAACTTTTAGAATTATACGACAGGTTAATGTTTGCTACATTTAATTTCTATAAGATAAATTCAAAGTTATTTTTCAATTTGAGTCGAAGAACTAATGAATAACAAACAAACAAACAAACAAAAACAAACAAACAAACAACGTTTAGTTAAGTGTGTATGAATGGTCAATCCTAAAGATAATACTGATCCACTCTGATTGGTCTGATTTGATCGAGAATATACACTCAACAAGTCTGTATATTCTATAGGCAGAGGAAAGGGGTTTACTTAAGATCTGCATCTAAGAGTGATTATCTGCTCTCAAGCATGTCTATTCGTTCTTCCAGCTTTGATATGTAATGAACTATCGTTTCAAAATCAGTGAGATGTCTTCTGATATGTTCATATTTGTCACCCTCGTAGTTTTGATAGCAAATCATACATGTTTTTGCCATAGTTTATAGATTTGACCTCACATAATTTAAAGTTGAATCTATAAATTATGTCATTTATGTCATCATGCACCGACAGATGCTGAACCTGATACAGACTGATGCTGAACTTCATTTGAAGAAAACATGATTGGTCTAGTCGTTAGTCTATATTAACATAAAACAAGGAATTGATATATATTTTTTTAACTAGTTATCAACAGTTGGTAGAATTACGAAGGTCTTTTCAGACTCTCTTGTGGCTTTTAAGGCGAAATGAATCTGATATAATTAATTGCTATAATTTTATAACTCCTTATGTCATGCGAGTAATTGGAAGTAGCATGCTAAATTTTGGCTACTGGAATAGCAAAATCACTAATCTTGTTGAGGCACAACATGAACTGTGTATGTTAGTCGGTAAATTTGCGGAAATGGATTCTGCAAAAAGCGTTCTAGATATTGGAAGCGGATTCTCAGAACCCGCAATACATTGGAAATCAGTTTACAGCAACTTGGATATCACGTGTCTAGATATTAATTTACTTCAGTTAAAAAATACTACAGGCTTAGTTAGAATAGACCGAGACAGTAGCAACGCCTTGGACTTAACACACCAAGCACTATCATTTTATAATCATGATGTTGCTACTGATATTTCTCTACTAAATGGAACGGCCAAGGTATTGCCCTTTAAAGATGAATGTATGGACAGGGTAATTGCTTTAGAATCCGCACAACACTTCAAGTCATTAGTACAGTTTATTGACGAATCTAGAAGAATTCTTAGACCTGATGGCCTTTTTGTCATTGCAATACCAGTCACAACGATGACCAAGACATCAATATCTAAGATTCGCGACTTGCTAAGACTAGGAATCCTCTCATGGACATGGAGATCAGAACATT
>NZ_QURE01000126.1 GCF_009898475.1 Nitrososphaera sp. AFS
ATCTAGAGATATAATACCTAAATTTCCTTATTGATGGTAAGCAATCACCCTCATGTTTTCTCTGGAAATAGATACACATGGCAGATCCACATAAAACAGGTTCGACTAGGTAGATTATACAAGCTCAAATAGACATATTCCAGATCTAATTTTCCGAATTTCATCATCGGAAATGCTCATGACGGATTATTACAATGGGCCTGTTGGCTAAACCCCGCTACTTTCTGCTTTCTTAATTTCAATCGTTACTTTATCGTCCACTTTTATCTACATGTCTTCATAGTCCCTAATACTGATTTTGAAAGTGGGACTATCTGTAGGAAATCCTCCTCCGCCCATTGCTTTTCCAATATTGGACATCGCCTTTGGCAAATTGTTCATAAGATCTTCAGAAGTAAAAGCCGCCACGTTCACACCAAATGGATTGAAAGACGGCCCTTTGTCCGCGCCTGCTTTGAAATCATTAGGATTAGCATATGTCACATAGACATACGGGCTACCATCTTGCGATGCCTCGATTCTTGAAACGATATAATCCATCTTCATTTGAATGCCTTTTACAGAATATGGTCTTATATTTTTCGATATATCCCCGCCGACCCGATGAAATGCCGAATGTCGGATCGACGGAAATGTCAGAATGTTATCCTTGTATCCGCAACAAAGTATTTATTGATTGTAATTGAGTCCTACATACACTGTCTGACTTGTCGTCTTTAGCCATAGTGTTACAGTAGTCTGAGTAACAGTGTTACTCTGAAGGAGGTCCATTTGTTCAATGGTGCTTAGATAGTAGGGAAGCATCTAACAATAATGATATATAACACCGACGGACTTTTTCGAAAGGATAGTAATACCGTTATCAGCATGCTTCAGAATGTTGAAGGGATTGACGAAGACCAGTACGGGCGTACTGGTCAATCTATGACATGAAATCCAACAAAAATTCAGGACCAGGATTCGCGAGGCTAGTCCCAAAACAAAGGAGAATCCTGATTATAGATGACGAAGATGACTTAACCCTCTCATTGCGTTTGGTCTTAGGACGCAATGGGTTTAAGACGGTTTCATGTACTGACCCGTTGTTAGCGTATAAGAATTTCAGAAATGGTCAATACGATCTGGCGATATTAGACATAAAGATGCCCGAAATTGATGGATTTCTCTTGTACCAGAAAATAAGAAAGAAAGATAGCAGAATCAAGATTTGCTTTCTAACCGATAGTGAATATGTTCACGAAGAGACTAGAAAAGAATATGGACTGATGGTTTTAAGCAACAATCTTTCTTAAAAAAACCAATTGAGATTGAGGCTTTGATTCAAGCAATAAACAAATTGTTGTATTCTGAATAGACAGATGGACTAGACCCTGTGAATTCATCTAAGTATGACATATATACTACAAAATATGGCGCGCCTAAAAATAGATCTTATCGTGATGCTCACGATTTCAACAATGTATTTACGTAGGCAATTTGGGGTGCCGGAATTTGGTCAGTCATGTACATTTGCATCCCTAAGATCGCTCTTATTGATTCTAAACTTGCCATACATCCTCAACCCAACAATTTTCTCTATTCAGCACAGTCTAACGATGTGTGCGTCTCCGATTTCATGCATTGGTCCTAGCGATGCCTCAGTACCAGTATAATCTCTCATGACTTCTATAACAAAATCAAAATCATTTAGTCTTTTGAGACTCTCAAGTGTCAATCTCATGTGTGTTACGTAGTGAGTACCCTTATCATATATTGCAGGAACCATGCCTGTAGTATTCCATATATGCTCTCTACATTTGTCAGAGTCTGTACCCTTTTTTGTGAAGACTTCAACCGTATACATCAGAGGATATCCTNNNNAAGATCACGAACAAGGTTGGTGCAGACTTTAGGAAGAACCTCTCGATATGTGGCTTCCATTTTGTCATGCTGAATTATTAACCTATCAATTTCGTAGGATTCCTTCGATATTGCCTTTCCTTCTGGAATATAGATGAGTGAGGCCATGTTGTTCACTTTTCCTTCCCCCGAATTGTGGGACTCAATATTTTATTCATAGAATATTATGGACTATGATGTTCTTTTACCCTACTAAATAACGTGGCTGATAAATGAGAGACGGTCTATATTAAGTGACACCAATAGTGAGGATATAATATTCAGTCCTGGCTTCGGCTGGCTATTTCGGCATGTTTGCAAGTGTTGATACACAGCAAGCATACGCTGAGGGTAGTGACGGAGATCATCATTCTTTTGATTGCAAGGACCAGCACTCAAAGTGTTCACAAAAGGATGGAACACCATTTTTGCTTCCTTTCCCTTATGTCGTCCATTTGTTTAGGATTGTATTATTTTTCTAACCAGGTGTGAAAGCAGTAGGGCTATAATCATTGGTTCTGTTGAAAAGGGCGCCCTTTCGCATTAATTGTTTTTAAATATTAATAATAATCATTTAGCATCTCCATAGAAATCGCACTATCTTCTGCTGATAAGATGCCGATACTTAGAGTTTGCTTCGTACTATACCACAAAAGTAGAACCAAAATTATGCTACCAGTAAATATTCAGTATAAATTTATCCTTTCCTTATATATCCAGCCAAAACCTCTGGAAATATGTCGAATGGAGACTATGCAATTCTGGCGTCGGTATTGATTCTTGCTATCGTAGCCGGTATAAGCAGTTTCGCTGCAAATATCGCATTCGCGGACACATGCACAGAGGTGCCCATTCATGTGCTAATACAAATCTTCTCCCAAGTTGTGGCCGCCTCGAGCGGAACTACCTAACTATAGTGGAAAACTAGTAAGCGGAGCTAGTGCTCTAGTGAATAATAGAAACAGTGTTAAGGTCATTGTCACACCCAGTGCTAATGTTAACCCTAGCGGACATACAATTGCACAAACAAGCGGCCGATCTGCCCACACACCTCCTTAATTCATCTTCAACTCGTTCGGTATTCTCAGGAATATTAAATTATTTAGGAATTTAAGCTTTTTACCACAATTTCAATCTAGCATATTCACAAACTCTTCTTTGTCCTTATCTGGTAATCTGTCAGCAAATCCTCTCAATGATTCAATTTCTTTGGTTAAGATATTTTCGTCGGGAAATAAACTCAATGTACGTGCTTGATGCAAAATGCTCATCTGGAATAGAAAGAATATTAATAGTCTCAGTTTAAATCAAAATAGGAGCTTCTATTGTGGTAACAGAATCTCTCGTTAGTATACTTAGAGCCTCCCATGTGCAATTATGGTGGCTTTTAGGTGCATTCTGTTTTATTGGAATAATTGTAGGTTGGGGCATAACAAAGGGTAAAAGGGTCTGATTATGCCCCGTAGTTACATATAGTCTGCTCTCCTCGATGACCAATAGAGTCAGTTACGGTCAGTTTATAGTTTCATTGTCATTAGTTGGTATTAACAATATACTATCTGATATTAGCGTATACGGCTTTGTTGGGAAGTAGCTAAGACACCTTTTATTCTTATTGGTTAGAATACCTAAACCCTCAGCGCCAGTAAGTATTAAAAGAAAGTGAAATTAAGGTATTATTGGGGACTGAAGCATCCATATCTGTACCTATTAGTATCCATGGAGTAAGACCGTAGTGTGAAAGACAACGACGACAGGAATATAAAATGCGCACTCTGTGGGAAGACAATTATTGATCAACAAGAATCAAAATCATCCTTATCCACTTATACTGAAGTAATTGATGGGACTTTTTTAGAATTTGATACAAATGAATGCCTTAATATGTATAAAAGATTCAAAAGTGTGTACGGCGATGAATTTAAGGATTTAATAGGGCAATCATTCATTTCTGATCCGTTCTGGGACAAAGCTATTCCGACGGGAGCAGAAATGAAGGAAATTGATATCGAAAGGGGATTGAATAAGCCAGATACAATTCGAGTCATCCGAGACCCTATCGAAATACAAAAAATTAGTCTTGAAATTGGCCGAGGAGTGAAAGATGAGATCCTCATCTTATTTTCATCTGCCAATGCTTATTACAGTCAGGAGAAATTAGGGTCAATTCAGTCATTAAAGGAGCTTCTAATAGGGAGACAAGCGAAGGCCAGAATTCTGACGCCGAAGTCTAATCAAATAGAAGCATCAATATGTATGTTAACGCGATATCCACAAATCGAAGTTCGTTATGTTGAACCAGGATTGCAAACTCAAGTGACAATAATTATAGTAGACAGAAAAACTTCGATAGTTGTTGAATTAAAAGATGATACTAACAAATCTGCCTATGACGCAGTGGGATTAGGAATCTATACAAATAGGGTGGCGAGTGTATTGCCTTATGTTTCTATGTTTGAAAGTCTTTGGAAACAAACCGAACTTTATGAACAAGTTAACAAGGTTTACCAGCAATTAAAAATTCATGATAGGTTGCAGGAGGAGTTTATAAATACAGCAGCTCATGAACTGCGTACTCCTATTCAGCCAATACTCGGCTTGGCCGAGATTCTTCGTGCCAAAAAAGATAATATCGTAAGCACTAGTATATATGACGAATATCTGTCTGTCATCATAAGAAATGCAAAAAGATTGAAAGAACTTACCGATAACATCTTGGACATAGCTCGAATCGAAAGTAAATCAGTAACGCTGGATAGAAAGATCGTTAATTTGGATAACATAATAAAAGATGCAGTAGAAGATACTGTTGAAAATCAAACCGATCCGAAAGTTGTGAAAATACATTTTGATTCAAGTATGAGAAATGATGGTGATGATATCATTTTAGTAAACATAGATAAAGGTAGGATCAAACAGGTCATTTCTAATCTACTAAGTAATGCTCTCACTTTTACAAAGATTGGAACTATCTCAATTACCAGTGAAAAAATTAAGCGTAGAGAAAGGTACATTGCTATAGTTTCAATAATGGATTCAGGTTCAGGTATAGATCCTCAAATTATGCCTATATTGTTTACAAAATTTGTAACCAGATCAGAAAAAGGCACCGGTTTAGGATTGTATATTTGTAAAAGGATTATAGAGGCTCATGGAGGGGAGATATGGGGAGAAAATAATGTAGATCATGGAGCTACGTTTTCTTTTAGCTTACCGATTGCTAGTCAGTAGAGAAAACTTTACTCGGTAGAGTGGTGATTGCAAGACCTCATCACTTATACCTCGATTTTGTGATATTTGTGACATCTTGATGTTTACTGTCACTGGTCATATCGATACAACAAGAACCATGATCCAAAAAGATATCTCATCTGCATTTGCTAATTAAATGGTTGTAGGGTCACTACAAGAAATGACACCCCAACTAACAGCACAAGCACTATTATTGCTATAATTGCCGTAATTGTATTGGTGGTAAGATTCATAGACTGTTAAAACTTGATCATCTTATTAAATATTAGTGATACAAGTTATCCATAATTCATTAAAAATCATGAATACAAATCATAGTATGAGTTAATAGAAAAGTTAACTTATAAAATCAGAAATCGAGCGTTGTTTCATGTCATGAAGAGGGTGCTGTTGTTCTTGTTTCTCTTCCTCCTTGATCTCCCTGTTCTCCCATTTGGCACTAGAGAATACAAACACTCCCGATCTTATTAGAAGAAGATAGCACTATTTCTATGGAGATGCTAAATGATTATTATTAATATTTAAAAACAATTAATGCGAAAGGGCGCCCTTTTCAACAGAACCAATGATTATAGCCCTTTTTCGCAACATAAATTGATAGAATGGTTGACACAAGCTTCTAAATAATACATGCGTCAATGCACACAAATCATAGAGTACCGACTACCTTTTGTACGACCAATGTTAATATGAGCTCACATCATTGCCGCAGGGCCGCATTTTTTTCCTATGTGACATTCAAACTCCTTTAGTAATTCCATTGGCACATGCCTTAAAAGCTTAATATCCTCTATCTCATATATAAAATATGAAAAGTAAAAATAGCCAAGTACTAAAAAACTGCAAACAATTAAGTGTCGTCACTTTATTGGCATTTGGATCGTGTCTATTGATTATTTCCGGATTTGGCATTGCTTCGGTCGCTTATGGAGCGTTTCCCGGCGAGATAACAAACGCGGAAAATATTGTTAAAACTGACATATCACATGAGCAGGCATTCGTTAAAGCTGAGATATCACATGAGCAGGCAGTAGCTAACTCCTTTGCGGAAGAGAAGTTTCCAATACCGGCGATACCCTAATCATTTATGAAAGATTCTCAAAAAGCTCGGGATTATGAAATATTTGAGGTATTATGAAACTTGGGCGCCGCTATTCCGAGCAACAGCGATCTCCAATTACAAAGATCGTGTATCTCTATATGCCGATCACAAATATCAATATTCTATATACAAAAGGTGTTGAAAAACAAGAATCTAATGGTGGGCCAAGTGGACGGTTGTTGGGAACCCCAATATGAGATGCGGCGCATATCAAGATGACACTATGGGGAAATACCGTCAACCAGCACCTCCTGGATGTCACCTTCCAGGCACATTGAAACACTTGGGACCTAGTGCTATGTTGCAACCCTGATGGGTTTGACCGCCGTGTAACGCAATACCCATTTCAGTGTTTCAATAATGTCATTTACTCGCATTAGCGGTAGTACAGGTTAACCCATTATCATTCAAGCGTATCATTCCTGCCAATGTCCAATTGATAGCTACCATCCTAATACTTTTGCAGTCATTGTAGCAGCGTCTTCTAATGCTTGCTTTGGCTCTTTAAGACCAGAACAAACTTGGTCCAGAGCAACAGATATTTGATTATCTATTTGCGGATATTCTGGCGCAATAGGTCTGCTGTGACCAATCGGAATCGTCGAAACCATCCTATTATAGTATGGAATGGTTTGATTTAATGTAATGGACTCTTGACCTGCGCCAATATTTTTTTGGGTTGGAAGATACCCAGTCTGTGCAAGCATCGATGCGAGAATATCTGGCTGAACCATTATCGTAATTAATTCCCATGCCAACTCTTTATTTTTTGATGTCTGAGGAATGCCCAATTCCCAGCCCCCAAGCACAGTTGTTGTTATGCTGCCTTTGCTTGGTACCGGATACATTGGCATAAAGCCAACTGTTTGTTCCAAATCCTTTCTCTCGGCAGCCGGAAAAAATTCTGGTAGCCACGAACCACCCATTAAGACAGCAACCTTCCTGTCTATAAAATCTCTCTCAAATCCACTAATGTTGGACAGAATTGGTTTCATGCCAGCAGCAATCTCGCTTTTTAAGAATTGTGCTGCTTTAACTCCAGCTGAGCTATTATACGTCGGGAACCAGTATGTACCCTTTGTTGGATGTCCATCTTTCATTATAAGGATATTCCCTCCGAGCATCCATAGATATGGATACCATTCTGTAGCGCCGCAAAGAGCAAATCCTCCTTTTATCCCTTGCTCTTTATAAGCATTATTAATCTTTTTGAGAGATGAAATATAACCATCCCAGGTTTGTAAAGAGTTCGGATCAACGCCCGCATTAGATAATAAATCTTTCCAATACCACATACCGCGTACATCAGTCCAAGTCCATATTCCATACACTTTGCCATTATATACTCCTCCATCCAAATTGGTTTGATACCAATCAGATGCTCTTCCCCAACTCTTTACAAAACCTGTAAGATTAGTTAGATATCCCCTTTGGGCAAAATCTCCTAGCCAAATTTGATCAACAGAAATCAGATCAATAGGAGTTTGGTTATTCAATGCCATTATCATTTGGCCTCTACTAACGTTGTAGGGAAGTACTTTGTAGTCAACTTTAATGTCTATATTTGGATGTCTCTCCTTCAGCTTTTGTACCGCACCTGTAAGTAAAATATCCCATCTATCTTTAGGTGCAGCCAATATTGCTGTAAGAGTGACTTGCTTCTTTTGAATCGCTGAGGAATTAGCAAGGCCAACCACTAGGCTGATCATGAGAGCTATCATAAGGGAAAACGATACCAAAATGTTGTTTTCCCTAAGGGAAAGCACCTGCAAACTTCATGAACTGATCTTAATATACATTGCTCTAAATTCTGGAATTAGAGGGAGTTCTAATGTAATATAACGAGCGATAACAAGTTTCTAGTATGACGGCAAATACTGGCCCGATGTTCGGGTTAGAGAGGATCAAGTACCATGTGTTGAAGGCTATAAACGCATTCCCGGGTCGTGATGTATATATCGCCTACCAATCAATGAAACTGGGACTAAGTGAAGTGCATTTGCTCGTTACATAACCTACATTTTGAAATAGTTACCCCTAGGCAAAGTAGATATTCTTATTCTGTGAATCATCTTCCAAACTCAAACTTACCAAAGTTAAGGAGAACAAATTAAAAAGCATTTATGCGCAACACTAGCAACAAAAAGGAA
>NZ_QURE01000127.1 GCF_009898475.1 Nitrososphaera sp. AFS
GAATTTAGAAATCAATCATGAGCAGCATGAACAGGTGTTCAACAATATCCTGACGAATATGAATCGCTGGTTTGTGATACTATACTCGGAATGGTTCATGATCATACATTACTGAAAATGGAGGATTGTGGAGTGATGTTATATTTACTGAACCCTGACAAGGTCGAATTACTCAAGGGCTGAAGCACTACCATTTTTCAACAACGTAATTAAACAACGGATTTAAACAATGGGAGGATCAACACAACAAGAAAAAAGTGCTCGGATGCAGATCCCGGGTTCTAGAGAAACCGCTCAATCATGAATAAATTACAATTTCATGAGAGATCACTCAACAATAAGGGAAATGTTTGCAAGGAAGGAGGAATTATGCTAGATTTAAATGATAACAAAATTGAATTTGAAATCTGAAAATTCTAAATTCGCCATCCATTTACAAAAAGTCTTTACTCATTCTCCTTCCCTACCAAAAGCGCGCAATTTTTGCACCGGTAATACCCACGGTTAAAGTCTTCTACAATGGTATCACATCTAGAACATTTGGGCCGCACTTTCATTGTTCACACCAAGTCACAGGTATGGTCTGCTTTCTATTCGTTGACTTGTACACACTTCCGCTGTTCGTTTAGCAAAACATCGATTGCAGTAGTACTCAGACCAGGTCTCATTGTCTCCCACTTTGTTCATCTCTTCCTCATCAAGACAGTATTCTGATAATTCGAGGCAACATTTCTAACATAAATCACAATAATCACTCAATGACTAATTCTTCCCGGTGCCTTAATTCAGCAAGACACACTTCGCAGACATCTCCATTCTCTGTTACTTCATACTTCCCACAAATAATGCATTTTATCAAAGCATTTACTGTGTCGATTCTAGCCTATTAATATATGACAATACCTAATAGGGTCGGTGGGGGGCAATATTGTTTATGTCTTTTATCCATCAAGGACGGATTTGGCCCATGGGCTAACGATGCAAGAATGTGGTAGGCTTTAGGATGCCCATTCCATTTGATAAAAAGAGGAAATATTAGGCGCGCATTAAGACATAATGATATGGGACTTTGACAAATGCATCATTTAACAAGTATCGCAACGGTACGCTTTTCACAAGCATCTCAAAGTATTCACAAGCATCTCAGCATAATCTATTCCTAAATATGCTCTTGTAATTTGATAGGAGCTAGTTATCTCTTCTATTTCAGCCGCTGGGATTTCCTCGGATGTCACGACAATTCTTAATATTTGATATTTATTATTAAAACCAAACCTTTCTATATTCAGTATTAGAGGACAGATCAATACTCATCAAATTCTCTTATTGTGTACTTATAGAAGTCTATCAATACAAAGTCTCTATATTGTATATCGTCTGATTATTAATAAAATTGACTGATATTGGAGGTCCAGTGAAGAATAGGCAGTCTAACCCTTTGATTGCACGTTCAATTATCACTTCTATCAAAAACGTCAATAGTATGAATGAGTCAACTGCAAGCGAATACGCCTTACGATTGAGCAATTTTATGAATTTTGTAGCGGATGAATATCCTGATATTTTGGATATGGATAACCTTCTCATTATGCTTAAGCAAGGTAACCTAGATCCATACAACCTTCTCAATGGGTATGCTGCTTATTTGCGTAATCGTAATGTTTCCGCACTTACAATGAAGCAACGTGTAGTTACCATTAAGAACTTTTTTGAATATTGTGATATTGATATAAAGTCCACGGAGATTCAAGTTAAAAGTAAAGCTACCAATAGTAATAAGAAAAAAGAAAGAATCGTTATCAAAAGAAGATATTATCGAAATATTCAACGTATGTGACAACATTCGCATGAGAACATATGTAATGTTACTAGCAGCCACCGGAATGCGCGCCGTTGAGGCATTATCCACCCGTATCACTGATCTGGATCTCGGTGCTAACCATTCCAAGCTTTTTGTAAGGGGAGAATACACAAAGACTAAAGCAGATAGGATCGTGTTTCTGACACAAGAAGTAATACAACAATTAAAATCATGGATAGACTATAAATATCGCACCAGAAAAGTATGTCATCAAGATAAAGAAACAGGAAAAACTATCACTGAAAAACGAACACCTGATAAGAATGATAAGGATTTGATATTTGCAGTTTATCAAAGTAATGATAGACATAACCCCAAACATCTTTATCGTGATTTAATTAGAACCTTTACAAATACACTTGATCGTTCAGGTAGAGGTGATAGAGAAGAAGGGAATGAGAGACGTAGACAGATAACATTTCATTCTTTTAGGCGATTCGTAAAAACCACAATATCGGATCTAAGATATGCTGACTTCTCTGAATGGTTTATCGGTCACTGGTTCTACATACTGGACAAAAAAAGATTCAGAGAAGGCAGAGATATTTCACAAAGTTGAGCCCTATTTGACATTTCTAAACATACCTCAGTTAGAAAGACAAGGTGAAGATATACAAACTAAGGTATAAGAACTAGAGGAGATAAATCAATCCCTGAGAAATCGTGACAAGCTAAAGGATGATACTATATCACAACTATCAGATCAACTTGTAGCATTATCAACAAGATTGCAGGAAATCGAGAGAAGACAGCAGCTACTGGCATGATATACTGTAGCGGACTTAGTAATTCTTAAAAGATTGACTGGAGGTTTTACATTTAAGGACCGAAATCATAGCTAGCGATTCTTTTTCATGCGTCAATAAAAATATATAATCAATCCCATTTTTCTGGAAATAATGCAAAAACATAGACCTACATTGATTCTTGTTATTTTAACCCTGGGATGTACGCTTGTATCTTTTACTATTTTCACCGGCGCGCATATCCAGATCATATCAAGGGTCCTTGCAACAAATACGACAGCAGATTCTGTCCGGTCTACTAATGGGAGCAGTATCACTCTAGGAAGCCCGCAACTATTTACATACTATGAACACAATTACTGGGCAGGCTTCAAACCAACCATAGTTAACGGAACTCATGGATTAGTAGCATCTTCCACAGACTATAGAGTTGTGAATGGCACTGTTGTTCCCGCTCACTACAAAGTATTTGTGATTAATGGTACAAATAGGACATTTCACACGGTGGGCTACGATAGCGTAAATGGCAATACACTTTATTTCCGGGGTATATGGCATATGGGTGCTGACAGTACGATGAGAATTATAGGCTCTTCAACTACCAGCGAAGGTATGGCGGGAATTGAAAAGGGTATGGTATACAAGAATGGTACTGGTATAATCAAAATATGGCTTTGGAAGTAGAACTTTACACAATTTGACAAGGACTGCGTGCTAGATCCAACAAATTATATTTCCACCTTTTTCTTGCCTGAAAAATCCAAATAAACCAATCCCAATTACAGTTGTAGCTAAGGGAAAGAAGATGATACAGCTAGCATTAAGACATGCTGATATATGTGAATCTTTCTTATCTTTCTCCTAAGGAGTTTATTTTTACTAATTCAAACTTTGAAGAGGCCTGTAAAGAATCAAAATTAATTGAGAACAAGATTATCAAATCAATCGAATTAGACGTAATAATTACAATCATGATTCCAAGCTAGAATATAAGAAAAGGCTATTTGCAATGGAGAGAAGGCCTGCGATCCTTAATAAAATTGAAATGGTTGCAAACTTCGATCATGGCATGAATAGTACTTATCAAATAGCTCTTCAACAGAGATCTCTATGGAACCATCTACATCGAAAATCTTCCATTGAATGATCTTTTTTGCCAGATTTGAAACACTAATGTGGACCGTTAATACAGTTTTCTGAAAATCATTGTGTGAATGCCATATATTGCACATTATATCTTCAGGGATAGGAGTCGGAAACTCTCCTTTAGAAGAGGAAACTTTGGGTGCTTGTTTTGTTCAAAAGAGCAGGTTCCCAGAGGAGGAGAAGCCTCGGTTCTAATCCCATCATACCACAAGTAATATATAGACTTAAAATAATCTTTTCTGATAAGTGCTAAGTGGTGTCAGCAGCTGGCACATCATCTGTATTATGAACAGGAAATAAGGCCATGGGTTGAGAAGTTAAAGCAAATAAAAGAACAAAGATACTTCGTGTTTATTTTAACAATCACTATGGCGGGCGTTTTTATCGTAGGTGCGGGTCCGGTGGAATCCATTCCGATATCGAAGCTAAAAGCGGGTTCCTATGTAACAATGGATAGCCACAGCTTTAAAGGTTTTGCTCTGCTTTTGATGTACATTAATACTTACTAGTTTCTTCCTAAAACAACAATTTGTCAAGGTCGCCAATCCCCTTATTGTAATTTGCGTTAACAAGGCAAAAATACAATAAATTACTTATACTAGATGATGATATCAGCCTCTGCTAGATAATTCCAAATAATCTGTAAACATTATTTTGCCTGCAGGCCTATCTAGGAATTTGCTGAGTATATTGTCCTCAAAATTTATAAAATTGACAGGACCTCGCTTCGGCTTTTCTTCGTTTCCAAACAGTTCCTCTAATGTCTCCTGGCTTTTAAATACCCATAGAACCGAATACTTGCTTTTTCTTTCACCCTTGTATCCTTTCAGCAATGTCTTGACTCCAGCCCAGGCATGTCCAGCTCTTTGCTCAGAAGGATATCTTTTAAGACTTGTTCAAACTCTTGTCTCTCATATTCATGAATTGCAAATATTCTGCTCATAATACAAAACCTCCTGCTCCTTCTTACACTTATGCTGTATTTTATTTATACTTCCTTTCATTAATATTTAGAAAATAATATAGCTATTTGATCACAAACTAAACTCGCCAACATTAAGACCTCTTACCCGGATTGGAATTGAACCAGTTAATAGAAAAATAGAGGGGTTAGTCAGAAAGTGAGGACAAGTCATCTTTGCATTATGATTCCAACTAATTTTTTGTGCTTTCACTTTACTTCGCTAAGCCGCGATAGTAAAATGTGTAGTAATTATTATTATACGAAAGTGTCATTACTGGATTATGCATAAAAAAACATTCATTGGATTGGCCGTCGCAACCATTCTAGCAGCATATACATATCTGCATTTACCATGTCAAATCAGGCATTTGCACAGCCTCCAATAAATATAGGTCAGCTTGGACAATCAGCTAGTAATTCTGGCAATCTATGACATTCTGGTCAGCTAGGACAAGTCCTAGCAGAAGGGAAGGAATTAGCGGGGCATGCTACAAAATCAGCGCTTGGCGATGTATGCTTGAGCTGTTGGGGCGGACTAGCAGCGCACGAAGCACAACTAGGGAAGGAATTAGCGGGGCAAATCACAAGTAACCTGGGTTCAGGAAGATGCACTCCTGAGGAAAGAGATGCAGTAATATGCTAGGCTTCGACCTTTTTTTATTCTAATGGAATTTTGCTAGCTATAAATTCATCAGAATTCCAATCCCTGCTGTTTCTCAGTCCAATCTAACAAAAATCCCTTTACTCCGCCAGCAACACCGAATGATAAGCGCCAACGGGTCTGAAAATTCTAGTAATGCTCCTTGACTCTTGCATACTCTGCAAATTGTTTTATCGTCATATCGTTAGCCATAAAAACAGCCTGTACCCTTCTAGCCTTGTCATCGTCTAACTCTACCTCAAGGTGGAACCTTTCAATTACTACTGACTCATTCATACCACAACCTGAGATATTCGACATTGAATCTGCAACCAAGCTAATCCTAAATTGATAATCCCAAGGTTATCTGAATGGTTAAGTCAGGCTATGTAATAAAGAATGTTAGATTTGATAGCGAAAGTTTGCCATAATGAAAACAAAAGGAACATACTTCTATATAAGCTATAAATACTCTTGGCATCCACTGGTTGAATAACATAGTAGACAAGAAAACAACATCATAGTAAGGAATGAGTTGGGCATATAAGGATGCGAATGAAACTACAACTGAATCTGCGAAGCAGTATCCTAGGTCTTGAATGACGACTCTATGAGAAAGCTTCTATTTTGTTTAATTAACTGTTGTTTCTATTAATGATTAAGAACGGTTCAAAGTCTGTGGCTTTATTTTTCTGAGCTTATTCATTACTGGCTTCATTACAGATTCAATTTGTTTCTGCATACCAACGAAGATTAGACACACGCCAACCCCTAAAAGAATACCACCAATAACGTCTAGCGGATAATGCCCTCCAACATATACTCTTGATATGCAAACAAGAGCTGCTTCTATAGCCAAAATAATAGATACTATAAACTGTCTAGATGTATTTCTAAACAGTAGGAGAGCACCAGCAGCGCCTGCTGAGACTAACAAAGCATGACCAGAAGGAAAGGCATACTCTCTGTCTGGTGCTATTAAAAAATCTGCATGTGGTATTACTGGTCTGGGTCTTGCAACAGTATCTTTTGCTAATACACCAACTGGTATGAGGACTAGCATAGATACAGCAATAACTACCGCAGTCTTTTTGCCGGTCCAACCACCGAGGAAAAACAGAAGCAACAATGCTATAGGCCAGAAAACCTCTCTTCCAAATTGTGTAAGCCAAATCATGATTTGGTTAAAGGCAGGATAATGAGAGTTGTTAACATCTAAAAAGCCCAAGGAATCAATTCTGGCTATGGGTGAGTGGTAATTATTAATATTATTAAAGCCAATCTTAGGAGAAACCAACGTTGCAATTACTAGGAACGAAATTAATAGGATAAAAGAAGCGCCAAAGTATTTATTCAATTGCTTATAATCGTTTTACGATTAACTATAGTGGTATCTATAAATGTTTGATAAGCGCTTCCAAACTTGGCTAGATTATCTTAGGCTCTCCCAGTTCTTAACAATCTTTTCACATGGCTTCTCGCTTTCCTGGAGAGTAGTCTTAAGTAACAAGATTCAGAGCTAAAGCTACCAGGTGTACTTCTACAGCTCTTATAATAACTAGAGCTCAGCTGTAGCTGAAAGTTCATGCCTTTGCATAGCATTGTGGAAAGGAAGCTTAAGCTTTGGTTTAGTTAGTATTCCAATAGCAGTTTATTTAGCCACAGAAGGCAAAGAATTTTCTTTTAACAGTTGTGTGAAAAGGCCTATAAGATTAGATATAAAAAATGGTGCCCTGTTGAAGAAAAAGTGGTCTCTTATTATGAATATGCTAGTACTTTCCAGTAGAAGACTCTTACTCCCCTAGAGTGATACATTAATACAACCCGCCTGAGCCTAAAATTACGATAAGGATCCGTTGAGGAGTAAGAGATTTCAGAATTTTCCTGTTGTTATTTTTATCTTCAGTATGTTGATTATGATTATTGTAATAAGTAATATTCCAAATGTTGCCTTAAGTAAA
>NZ_QURE01000128.1:0-2782 GCF_009898475.1 Nitrososphaera sp. AFS
TAACCTATATTTGTGATCTTGAATGAACTATATTATGTAATGCAGTGAAATATAAAATATGCGTAGCGAACTACATTTTATAGGCGTTATGGAGATTCGACACTAGCCTGAAGGATCGTTATACTCGTCTAGAGCTGTTATAATAAGTTGAACTGTCTGTAGCCTATTTTTTAGCAAGTTTGAATAGTGATGATCAGTCATAAATAACAATACTAATGTAATGATTTTAACACACCTAGACTATATAATAAAATAATTGATTTGTATGTGCTCTTTGATGATCCTTTACTTTTTTGCCTGTACGTGATTTAATTTTTGACACTTCAATCACGTCAAGCAAGTAGATTGAAGAGAGTCTCGATTAGTCCTTAGTTTGCATTGGAATCACACCGATAATCAAATTTATATCGACTAATAAAAAATTATAATATACATATGCCAAACTTTGCATTTACTCAAAGGATAATTTTTTTCACCAGTCCTATAGGACTAGGCCATGCCTCAAGAGACATTGCAATCGCAGAAAAGCTAAAACAGTATCTTAATGATATCCTATTTGTTAGCGGTGGTTCAGCACACGAACTGATTTTGAGAGCTAAATTTTCTGGACTTAACTTGTACAAGCCACCATCATTTTCAGTAAATTCGGGCACTTTACATAATTCATTTATCTGGCTAGTGAAGTATATGATCTATTACCACAAGTCCAAAAAAATCGCTAAAGAAGTATTAACTAAACATCTACATGCAAATTCAATCATTGTCAGCGATGAAGATTTTGCTTCTCTTTCTATTAACTACAATACGACACCACCTAAAAAAGTACTCATTTACGATATTTTAGAACCTAGTACCAGCGCTTACCTTACTATCTCAAATAAGAATAACTTAGGGGAGACACACTTAACAAGTGGATTCCTACACCTCTTTGAGAAGAAAATGAATGAACGGATTCGCCAATTGATAAACAAATGCGACAGAGTAATTGTTCCTGATTTTGGCGAGAATAAGGATAATTTAGAGTATGTTGGCCCGATAGTGAGAGAAATCAAAGCCAACAGAACAACGTTAAGAAATAACCTAGGTTTAACTAGGAAAACAGTAGTATTATGCGCTGGTGGAACTGATGCAGGAACATACTTAATTCAACGTTCACTCAAGGCTTATGAGAAATTAAGAAGCAGATTCGATCTAGAACTCATTATTATCTCTGGACCAAAAATAAGATTAACTGACTCTAACGGTTTTCGTAACCTAGGATTTGTTGATAACCTACACGAATATATCTATGCATCTGATCTTGTGGTTTCCTTGGCAGGACGATCGACAATTGATGAATCAATCGTCTACGGAACACCTGGAATTTTCATTCCAATAAAAGATCATTTTGAACAAGAGCAAAATGCAATCAGAATGGGCTACAAGTTTGAGGACATATTTAGACTCGAAACGCTAATGGAAGAAAAATTAGGATCAATTCACAAAGGATTACTTCAAAAGTCGAACGGTGCAGAGATTACTGCAAAGATAATCTCTGGATTATGATAGCCCATAGAAAGTATTATCACGGTTTGGCCATGCCTTTATTGTTGATTGACTCAAGTACATAAAGGCGTCTATTAACATTGAGCCGTTCGCTACAGTCATTCTAGATTCTGATGGGCCTAGTGGTATAGGATTTTGGTAATCGTTAATTATAGTTTTATTTCTTGTGAATCTCGTGTGAGCAGTCACAGGAATATCCACGACAGTCCGCATGCCTTCCTTGAGCACAATAACCACATGTTGTCGTGATACGTGTGTTCCCAACACTACCAATGACTGTCTTATCATCCCTGTCTAACGGATATCTTTATTCATAGCGCGACATAGTAAGCTAGTAAAGTCTTGGTGTTTCTTTGTTTTGTCCCACTACAAATAGAACTTGATAAAACTAGAGTTGAGGGCTTCTGAATACTGCCCATTCAGAAGGCTGGTTACTCCAACAGTTTATCAGAATTTTAAGTATGTCATGTTTGTGGTCTTCAGGGTGAGTTTATCGCTCTGCACCTCGTTGCATCAAGGATTGTTCACGGGTTAGGAATAACTAGAATAATGGCTTGAAGATATTCGACATTGAATGCCCGCTATGTATAAGCCATCAACCACAGTTGTCAGTTGGGATTAAGTAGGAACATTGTGATATTATCCATTTTCAACAAATGGATAATTTGTTATTTCTAAATGGTGAAGGCCTAAGCCAATAACATTAATTGCATAAAAGATAAAGAATAGTGGTTTGTAACAACGTAATATGCAAATTGATACATCGAAGTTAGCATCTATCGTCACATTAGCAGCTCTTGCAAGCCTTCTTGTGTCTATTCCTAGCATCACATACGCACAAAAGCAGATGATACAACACATTATGATAGCAACTGGAACAGCAACTTCTACAATCTCTCCTCAAGCAGACAACGTTACTTTAGGAAACCCTGACTTTAATTATACAGGAAATGACAAGACGACAAGCTTCAAGCCAACTATAGTTAATGGTACACATGAAATACAAATAACTTTCACAGGTCATGGAATTGTGAATGATATTAATACTACTGATAATGGCAGTGCGCTTATAACTAATGGCACTAATGGTAAAATATTTACATTTGGTAAAGGAATGTTGGTATCTAATAATGGTGCAGGAACAGTAACTTTTGAATTTCAAGGCTCAGGACATTATGGTGCTGATGGTAAGTTAAGAGATACTGGCGAAATCTGGACACCACATCAACCAGGCCCC
>NZ_QURE01000128.1:2790-7227 GCF_009898475.1 Nitrososphaera sp. AFS
TTGGCATTTCTGAGCGATACGAATAATATCTACAAAGATGTAATTGATAAAGCTGGAAATACTGTAACCAAGATTTGGTTTTGGAAGTAGGGTGGATAAGTAAGTAAGCTCTAGTTGGATCCGACAAATTATATACACTCACTTTTTGTTTGCTGATTAGAATAGTTGTACCACTCAGCTAGAGGTAGTTTTATTACTGCTGTCTCTGATTAACACATCCCTAATATCTTTGCTTATTGCCTTTCTAAATACGATATACGCCTCGCATCCGTGCTGTCTCTTTTACTGAAGGCCGGACAGATTCAAAAAGTTTTAGTGTGTTACTAGCATTACCTTCCAGGTATGTTAAAACACTGGCTGCCTGTTGCTACGACACAACCCTGATGATCTTGGCCGCCATTCAGCGCAACGCCGCCACTCATACCATTTGTACTACCACCATTTAATGCAACATTCATCCGCTAGCATTACTACCGGCGCCTACTGCTACACCACCGTTCTGTCCACTCGCACCATTGGCCTCGCTACCAGCTCCAATTGCAAAACCACCGTTGCCGCCATTACTGGTATTAGTGTCATTCTGACCATTAGCTTGGCCACCGTTTATTGCTACACCACCGTTTCCTCCATTAGCACTACCACCTAAGGCCGTTCCTCCCTTGCCCCCTAAGGTGCCACAAAATTTGTTACTACTGTCGCTATTAACGGATGGAAATTTGGACATAGATTGAGATTGAGATTGTACTTCTACTTGATTTTGCGCGATGCTCGCCAAATTTTCCTAATGTCTTGCTGGTTGTTACGTCCTTGTCAGGATAATTCTGAATTGGAAGGTCCAATCACAGAAATCAATCCTAGAAGAATTTTATTTATTCCGTTTATCAAATCCCTAAATGCCTGAGGAGAGTAACATTATTTTGGTTGAATTTACTGATAATGGATGTTGTTTTATTTTTTCACAACTAACCAGACTCAATTATATTGTCAGCCTACTCTCCCTCTCTGCATCGTTCACCACATTATGTACGTGATGTGATGCCCTGTAGACATGTGGTCAGGAACCAGAGTGTATTACGAGTAACAGAAAAGGAGAAAGATAAGGAGCAACAGTCATCCAGTCCGACCAAAGAACGATTATCTATCGAACATGAAATAGAATGCCCACGCTGCCATGACTTGATGATACTACATTCAGACTTTGATAGACATTGCTACTTTTGTGAAGAATGCTCGTTTATGCTTTCTTTAGACCAATAACGAAGTAGCATTACAATGGGCCCTATTGGCTAAACCCCGCTACTTTCTGCTTTCTTTATTTCAATCGTTACTTTATCGCCCACTTTTATCGACATGTCTTCATAGTCCCTAATACTGATTTTGAAAGTGGGACTATCTGTAGGAAATCCTCCTCCGCCCATTGCTTTTCCCATATTGGACATAGCCTTTGGTAAATTTTTCATGAGATCTTCTGGTGAAGTGAAGGCCAGCATATTAGCACCAAAGGGATTAAATGGTGGCGATCTGTCCGCGCCTGCTTTAAAATCATTAGGATTAGCGTATGTCACATAGACATAGACATAATGGCTGCCATCCTGTGATGCCTAGATTCTTGATACGATATAATCAATCTTCATTTGAATGGACGGATCTTGGACGGGCCTAGATTTCCTATCATTTTGATCCTGTCCTGGTTCCAAGGTTGTTCAGCCCAAATCCAGGCTTGGACAATTAGCGTCCAGCCCAGTCAAACGATAATAAGCACATCATGAGACTGGTTGGATCCAGGCCTCATAGTTCTGAATCCTGGTCTGGACAATCCAAAAGTGCAAATAAGTGCTTATTGTACCCGTTGGATCCTTAACAACCAGTCCTCTGAATTGCTTGTGCCGGGTTCATTAATTGGAGAGCATTTGAGAGGATGATTTGATCAATCCTTGATATTCCTTGTACTTGTTGAGATCGACTCCATAAACACCATTGATCCGAGGTATCAAAAATACGCTCCTAATCGATTTGCTCAGCGAAATGATGATTATGAATTTATCATAATGGGATTTGATTTTTTCAACAAGGCAATGACGAGGCTTAATCTATTGCGTATGCACGTTATAATTTATGGAAATAATCGAATCTGTTTCATGGGTCGCATTGGGCTTCGTACCAACATTGCTGTTACTTGAAACATCTTATAGACTAGGAATAGGGAGAAAGAAACCAGCACTCAAGGTAGAAAAGGCACCACCATTAACGAGACAGCAGGAAAATTAGGTCGGCGTATAAAGCAGAGGGTATGGAAAATCCACTGCCAGTGGCCGTTTTTATGATATCAAATTCGGCCCGGCAAGTCTGACTATTCTATAAACGCAATTCTTCGTTATGCTTATTCTCGCCAAAGATAAATCACACGCGCCCTTAAACCTTTCTACAAAAAATGATTGCAGAACAATTTATTGCGCAGCTAATCCATTTGTTTAGGATTGTATTGTTTCTCTAACCAGATGTGAAAGCAATAGGGCTATAATCATTGGTTCTGTTGAAAAGGGTGCCCTTTCGCATTAATTGTTTTTAAATATTAATAACAATCATTTAGCATCTCCATAGAAATCGCACTATCTTCTTCTATTGAGATCGGGAGTGTTTGTATACTCTAGTGTGAACTATAACAATCCAAATATGCCTATTTATTATTTATATCCAATTCCGTTGCCTTCATTGAAGGCTCCGAAGCCTCTATTACCGGCAGTAATGCCGGCGTTACCGCCAGTACTATGGTCGGTTGGCCGTAGGATTTGTCGTATGTATTGAAGATTGTGTCCATCCCGTTGTATTTCCAGCCGATCCTGTCATATTTGATACTGACGATCCATACAATTTTGGGTTACTATTTGTCTAGATACTGTTGCCAATGTACTGCAACGGGCCAAGTTTGATTAACGGCCCCGTTGCAGTGTCGAACATTCCCTACACCTTTGGAAGGTGAGCCAGGACATGGTAGACTGGCAAGTAGATGCAATGGAACGCTTTATTGTTTCAAACATAGCAAATAAAGGTATATTTTCTATCTTCTGTACCTGTAACATATCTCCGTTATCTGTGTAATTGATACTGAAGTAAAATAAACAAAAATGTAGAAGGCTGAATAGATTAAAGTCTAATCTTATCTTCTTATCTTCTTCAATGGCATTATGTATTAAATTGTCTATTTTCTAATTTTATAGTAAATAAGAGATGGCAGAAAGAGAAAGAATAACGTGTACATTTGTTAAAAATCATATAGCTCCAAAAGCGAATTGAACAACACAATTGGGACGTAAACGGACACTCCCAAATGACAAAAGCGACTCAGTCAAGATAAACAAGAAATCCCATAAAAATTAAGAAGACGGCCGCAGTTTTTGGTATTGTGGGGGTTGTATCAATTATTAGGTGTGTATGGTTATATTACGGAGCCATTTCAAAGGTACCATTCATTGATAGGGGCAGACGGTATACAATTTAATCGGTCAGAACAGATTCGTATTCATTCTCATTTAGATGTAATCAATCATCGATGGACAATTTTAGATCAAGGAAAGTATGACTGAATTGATCTAAACTGATGGATACAGAATAAGAGAATCAGATGATCGAATTCTGCCCTATCCTCAACTAACTAACTACATTGCATCTTGTGCTAAGGTGGTTTGATATCTTCAGGTTATTTATCCCCAGAATCTCTCCACGCTGTTATGCATGATACATATAGTTGCGAAGACAGATTTCAGTCTAAGGGAATACTTTATCTATATAATAATTTTAACTCAAATCAGATGGTAAAAAAGATAAATTGTGAAAGCCGTTCCATTCCAGAAAGGAGTTAGAAAAGCATACGGAGATTGCTCACAATACCACGGCAAAGAACATGGATGTAAAGCCATCAAGAAGGATTTCAAGATCTCGCATAAATCAATGGCAATATTTATCGGGGCCGGCATTCTAGCTGCGATTATCGGTTTAGCTCTAGGATATTTTGGGGCGGTATCAAAGGTATCTTCATTAACAATAGATGGTATACAATGTAATCCGTCTGAACAGCTTCTCTTACATGTACATGCACATTTGGATATCAACATAAATGGTCAATATTATTTGGTACCATCACAAGTAGGTATTACTAATGCATGCTACTTCTGGCTGCACACTCATGATGTTTCAGGTATAATACACATAGAATCACCAGTAAATAGAGACTTTACACTAGGACAATTCTTTGATATATGGAGCAAAACGTTTAACAACGGTCAAATCAAATTCGATAATCATCAAATATTCAATTATGTAGCTAGTCCCGACCATCCTCTAAATGTATATGTTAACGGGACTAAAGTTCCAAGCACTCTAAATTATAGCGACATCAAGCTCCATGCTCACGATGAGATTGCAATTATCTACGGTAAT
>NZ_QURE01000129.1 GCF_009898475.1 Nitrososphaera sp. AFS
TAAAGCATCGTTTGAGTTTGCAATGATTTGCAATAAATTGTAATACTTATAGTGCGCAGTCAGTCAATTTGCCGGCAGTCCTAATTTATAACCGTTTTAAACAATGAAATCACATAATTAATAATGTCTGGAGCTTTGTATTCTAATGGCCAGTATATATGATAGAAACATTAACTACGGCGAAAGGAGTAGAATTATTCGTGAAAGTAAAAGTAAAGGCCAAAGTGAAAGTAAAGGTAGTAGAAGTAACAATGGAAGAATGAATTGTTACGTTAGTATTGTTGTCTTTACTTTATTAATATTCTCAATATTTACTCTGGCTCTGAACAACTCTATTACCATAGATCATATGGCTCAAGCGCAGCTTGTAATAGGACAGCAATTGAAGAATCCTGGTACTATACCAGCAGAGCTAGCTGCATCGACTATTAATGCTGGTAAACCTCCTAGTACTAGCAATTTTAATATTACAAAGGGCTATAAAATAGAGCCTGTTTTATGGAATCTTACTCTCCCAAGCAGTGTAGCTTTTGACACTGTAGGAAATATGTTTGTAGCTGAAGCAGGCCAAGGTTTTGGTGGGTTAATGCCTACGCCTAGAATACTAAAAATTGACCATAATGGCACAATCTCTCTTGTAACAGACAAGTTTTTGAATGGTCCTATCACTAGTATGGTTTTCCATCAAGGGAAATTGTATGTAGCCAACAAGGGCAAAATATCTACTGTTAATCCTACCAATGGTGCTGTTCAGGATTTAATTAATGATTTGCCAGCTGGAGGTGACCATCCTACGAATGCCATAGCATTTGGACCAGATGGCAGGCTGTACTTTGCACAGGGAAGTGCTACCAATAGTGGAGTAGTAGGTGAGGATAGCTACTCTCCTAATTTAGGATGGCTAGCAAGTTATCCTTTTGTACATGACGTTCCTGCAAAGAATATTACATTATCAGGACAAAACTTTCAGACACCAAATTTGTTGGCGGATGGTCCCAAAAATATGACTGTTATAAGAGATATGATAGTCAAGGTCAGTAATACTCAAAATAATACTGGCGGTAAAGGTAAAATCAGTAGTGGCCTTGGAACTGGAGTTGTGGCGGGAAACGTTACTGGCAATGTCACGACAGGAGCGTTTGTTGCTTATGGCAATAGTACCCAAAAAGGAGAAAAGATTAATGGAAATGTTAGATGTAGTGGCTGTATAATAAGTGCCAAGCCAGATGGAACAGATCTGAAGGTAGTTGCTTGGGGGATGAGATTGGATGCGTTTACAGGAGTGGCATTCGATAAATCTGGTAAACTTATCGTAACCGATCCTGGCGCAGAAGAGAGGGGTAGTAGGCCAATAAAGGGCGATGACGACAAAATATGGAGTATTGACGTTTCAAATTCTACTAACTGGGGTAAATGGTATGGATGGCCAGACTTTTTTGGTGGAAAGAATAAACAACTGCTTCCAGTAACTGATCCACAATTCAAATCTCCCAGAGGAAATATGCCATTACAATTTCTAATGGAAAATCATCCTCCACATCAAAAGCTATTTGCTGATGCAGGATATGCTGTGAAGTTGACAGCTGCTGTAACTTATAACGGAAATAACAAGAACAATACGTTTGGCCTCAATGGCTCAGCTTTGGTTGGCGAATATGGAACTCATGCTCCTTTTACTCATGAGTTCCAACAGAAAGTGCATGAATATCTGCCAGGCAATACGAATACAACTATTGTAGGTCAAAAAATTATCAAGCTTGATACTAAAACGGGTAACTTTAGCGATTTTATCTCTTTGAAAAAACCTGACCCATATTTCAGGCCTGTGGGACTAAGCTTCAGTAACGATGGTAATGCACTCTACGTAGCTAGTCTTGGAAGAAGTGAATTCCACACAACATTACCATCTGGCGAAAAGCTCCCAACTCCCACTATTTGGATGTATACTAATACTGGAATAATATGGAAAGTCACACGAATATCAGGTGTAGCCGCAACAGAGCCACCACCAGCTAAGTTACATCTTTCACCAGAGCTTACTGTAACATACAATTCTGGACCTCCACCTTCAACAAGTGTCCTTAATCTGCCTGCAGGCTACAAAATACAGCCGATCTTGTGGAATGCCAACATTCCTGGTAGCGTGGCTTTTGATGATAAAGGAAATATGTACATTGGTGAAGTAGGCTTTGCATATGTTGGTCTTGATACACAGCCCAGAATACTCAAAGTAGATCATCAAACTGGTAACGTCTCAATTTTTGTTGATAGAGGACTTGATCGTCTGCTTACTAGCATGGTGTATCATAATGGTTCGCTCTATGTATCAAACGGAGGACGAGTATCAACTGTAGATATGAAAGGTATGGTTAGGAATCTAATAGTATCATTGCCTGGTCTTGGAGACCACTATGTTGATGGATTTGCATTTGGACCAGATGGAAGGATGTATTTTGGTGTTGGTACTGCTACTAATAGTGGCGTGGTAGGACATGATAATCCTTGGGCCAAATTTATTCCATCATTTCATGATATTCCAGGCAAAACTGTTACACTGACTGGAACTAATTTTAAATCTCGTAACTTTCTGCAAGCTCCTGGAAATGCAACAGTAACTACAGGTGCCTATAGCCCATACGGTACTCCAACAAAGCCTGGTCAGGTCATAAAAGGTGACATTAAATGTACTGGATGCATATTGAGTGCAAAGCAAGACGGTACAGATGTAAAGCTAGTAGGTTGGGGCTTTAGACATCCATATGGACTAGCTTTTGCACCAGACGGTAGCCTGGTTGTATCTATGAATAGTGTTGATGAGAGAGGTAGTAGGAATGTTGCCAACTCTGCAGATCCCATATACGTCATAGACGTCTCCAATCCAAATAACTTGGGCAAGTTTTATGGGTGGCCTGATTACTATGGAGATGGACTTCCAGTAACTGATCCTCAGTTTAAGTCTCCCCTTAATAACCAGACGCTAACTCCACTCATAAAGAATACGCCTCCTCCAGTTAAACCAACTATACTTACAGACGTAGGTGCTGCCTTAACTCAGGTTGCAGTCTCTAACAGTAGTAACTTTGGTCCTCAGTACAAAGGTCAAGCCTTCATAGGCGAATATGGCACACTTGCCCCTCAGACTCATCTTACCGCGGCATCTCCTTTAGGTCCATATATAGGATCAGTCATGGGTAAAATAATAGGGCAAAAGGTCATTTCATTTGACCCTGTGACTGGTAACTTCAAAGACTTTTTAACATTAAACACTGCAAATGGGAACTTTAGGCCTACTGGGCTTCAGTTTAGTCCTGATGGAAAAGCATTGTATGTAGTAGGTGTAGGACTCAATGAAGTAAGAACCATTACTCCTAGTGGTGCGGTATTGCCATATCCGCTCGGACTGCCATATGCATTTGAATATACAGGAATTATTTGGAAGATAACACATACTGGATAATAGAACCTCTCACAGATTAGGCAGGAAGGCAGGCACGTAGTCATATAAATTAACACGGCATATCATATCTTTATGATATTAAGATAGATTATTTTCCTTCTGCTCCTAACCTTTTCTATTTTTCACATACTACTCTTATCTGCTTGGAAAAACGTAAATCTAAACCTGACCTCCCCTGATTTGAGATTTGCAGATAACATTCAAGGAACTTGTTCCGCACTATTAGTTACTGACATTCACTTATGCGATTGAGCAATATTANNNAGAAAGTTAACTTATCCTAACTAATATAAATTGATTGACACCTTGTCAGGTGAGTATTAAATTTTTATAATGATGATCGATCAAGGAAGCTTTTTCTGTCTCTGAAAGCAGGTTGAAATCTGACTGATGATAAATACAGAATGTCTTGCACGTAATTGGATCCTTGGCATGACCATGAAATTTTGACGGCATGGAAGATTCACATCTTAGGAGATCCTTTTCTTGTCATTGTCAAACAAATCAAATAAACTCATTTTGCAAACTTGATTCTGTGCTCATTTTGAGAATACTATAATTAAAAGTAGAATGTCTGAATCTTAGGATAGAATCAGCATTCGCTTCTATTAGTAGGTCTTTCCTACTATCGATGGCTAAAGTGATTAGCCTTCTTTGCCTTACTTACTTTAAATTACCTACTTTACTATGACCTTACCGACCATAGTTGGGTGTATTTGACAGAAATATGGGAACACTCCTGCTTTAAAGAATATATGTGAAAAATGACCCCCTAATAATCCAGAATCAAATTGATTACCTAGGTGTGGATCTTGTAGTCCAGTACCTGAAGTTACTGTATGCACTACGGTATCTTCATTATTCCATGTTACTACACCTCCAGCTTTAATATTTACAGGATTTGGTTGATAGGCTTTATCTCTCAACAAAGCTGCTCCTACTACAATAGCAACTTTGTTTGTAGGTGGGAAGTAAGAAGTAGAGTTGGCTTCTTTGGGTGGGAAAGGTGAACCAGGGGCATTAGCATTTGTTGTTTTATTGCCCTGAGTAGTTGTAAGCTTGGATACGTTAGAATTAGGTTGAGATGTGCTGCTGTTGGTGTTTGGCTTAGGAGTGGTACTGTTGCTGCTGTTTTTTGTTGTATTTGACGCTGATGGAGGTTGTGGTGTTGATGTCTTGGTAGCAGTACTGTTTAGAGCAGTTTGATGCGTAGTATTTGCAGGAGTTGTAGTTGCAGCCTCAATTCTGTGATTTAGAACTACAAGATTAACATTTACAAATGAAAATAAAATAAACATTGTCGCTATTAAGCTGATTACAACTAATCTCGNNNCTATTGGTAGACCTATTTTTGATAAAGTAATCGTCAACCATAACTACCACCAAGAATAGAGCATTATACGATTTAAAGAGTATACCACATTTTCGTAAGCAATGCCTAAATGCATTGTGTTTAGCCTGTGGAAGACCTCGGACTAGGAGTTATATCAATAGTACCTTGCATCCATGGATGAATTTTGCAATAATATGAAATGGTTCCAGGTAGATGGTCAATTGCTAATGTTATTGAACTACCAGGGATTACTGGCTGTGTATCAAATGAACCATCTACAGCTGTTGCTGTATGTGCCACATAGTCCTTGTTTGTCCATGTTACTCTGGCATCAACTGGTACTACGGCATATGTGGGTATAAAGTATGGACCATAGCTGTTAGTGTAAGCTGTGCCTTGTGGCATCTCCACTTTTACATCTACAAAGTGAGTTGAACCAACAGTACTGTTCAGTACTCGCTCCGTTTCTTGAACTCCTGTAAATACAACCCCACTCATATAAGGATGGATTTGACAAAAGTATGCAAATGTCCCTGATTTATCGAATATACGAGTGTAAGAAGATGGTCCATATGATGATCCTTGTGGCCAAATTAGACCTGAATTGAAACGCACAGCAGTAACGGTATGGCCGACTGTATCATCATTTACCCATTTAACTGAATCTCCTTGTTGGGTTATAACTCTACTAGGAGAAAAGAATCGATTATTCCAGCCTTCTTTTCCGTCACCAAACAGAATTTGTACTATGTGTGTGTGAGAATTACCAGTTGTATTAGATGCAACCTGATGGGTCGCGCCATTGTTATTTTTAGGACTTATGTTAGTAGTAGAAGGAGGCTGATGCAGACTGAGTGTATTAACTCTACTGATTTGTACTACGTACCCAACAGCAGCCAAAGAAATTATTATCAATGCCAGTCCTACACCCTGTAAAATGCGGTTAGCAGCAGTCATCTACCGACTAGATTCATAGCAC
>NZ_QURE01000130.1 GCF_009898475.1 Nitrososphaera sp. AFS
GCGTTAGTAGCTGCAGTCTTGTTCATGCCAGCAGCTGCGCTTGTAGCGTTAGTAGCTGCAGTCTTGTTCATGCCAGCAGCTGCGCTTGTAGCGTTAGTACCTGGAGTCTTATGTAATGCTGAAGTGGTAGCATTTAGTGCGTTGTGAAGGGCAAATGATGTCGCATTCGTATTTCGAACTTCGTTAATTATTGATTTGGTTAGTGCAGGAGGAAGGAATGTCGAAAGTCCAGTAATACCACTTTGATTAGAAGCCGTACTGGCGACTGCTTTAGAAACTAGGCCAGCCTCTTGTAATAAGCCCTGGGCGTGACCAAACGACAATCCGCCGGTTATGGCAATTATCGATAACAACAGCAATAAGTAGCTCGTCTGTCGTTTTTTGTTCATTATTAAAGGAGAATTTGTCTCCAATTTATCACTTTCGACCTACTATTCTAGCTGAAAGTACAGTTAGAAAGTTAAAAAGAGCGATTCCACGTCAGATGTTTTAAAAAGTAAGCCTGATAATTAAAATTGCCTAAAGTCAAAGAATGAATAAAAAATAGGTTGAGGGTTGCTACGTATATTACTCCCAACTAAACCCTGTGTTGTTTATCTTCCTATACAAAGCCCACTTGGGTTGCTGACCATACAGTTGTTGTCTGCAAATGAATTGACGTTGATATTTGGTGCTAGTCCATTGGCATTGTTGAGGTCTATTACGTTGTGGAGTATGTTATTCATGTTAATCGTATTGTCATGACTCTGCGCGTCAAGGAATAGACCATTCTGACCGCCTTCCACGTTATTTGCAGAGATAATAGATTTGTCTGTATTTACCAGTGTTAAACCTGCTAGGGTGTTACCACTGAGCATATTAGACATGACCGTTGCTCCGCCACTAGAATGCATTGCTACTCCCAAATTATTGTTCCATATTGTGCTTTGTGAAATTGATACTCCTTTCGCTCCTGTTGAGAACAATCCAATTTCGTTTCCTGTCAAGCCAACCAGTTTTATTTGCACGCTGTTCGCGCCGGTTACCAATACGCCAGCCTGGAAGCCCTTGATGGTCCCGTCACCATTTATTATTACGTTATCATTGTCAGGAACTACTATTCCGACCTTTGAGCTCTGTTGCCCCGGACCAGATATGGTATATCCATTCAGGTTAATGACTGTGTTGTCGGCTCCTATGATTAAGCCGTCTCCAGTGCAAACTAGATTCGATGTTAAGTTAACGTTCCCTTGTACTACTTCTCCGCAAGCTGGATTTGTGATAGGAGTTATTGTAGTGGTTGATGCTGACCCTGATGTCGATGGAGTTGTCTGTGCATGTGCTATTTCAGCTGTTGGTTGAATTGCCAAGCCAATCACTGCCGTTAGAGACAAGATTGTCGCTACCATGTATGACATTATAGTTCGTTTCATTCAGAAGACGGCTCGGAGATAAACTATTTATGCAAACCTACTCTTTGTACTAAATACTAGATTCGTGTCTATTGAATATAAGTATGTATTTACGTTATTGATCGTAACTATCTATTAGTATAAGTAGTCCTTCTACTAATGCCCAGATCTTGAGTTTTCTTATGTAAGATAATTCTCCTCTGAAGATTATGAGTTTTGGATCCACATTGCTTGTAGTGGCCGAAATATTCAATCCTTTGATAGTAAATTAAAGCTCCTGTCGACAAAGCTTAACCAAGTGAAGAAACGTTCTTTACTTTATTGATATTGAGCAACTTAACAATGAGTAAATTAAGTGATATGCTATATTATAACTATTAGTAAACCAAATTCCATCACCAGTTTTGAGCATAAGTTGAGAATAACCGATGATCCTCAATTAATAAATATTCCACTTGAATATTACTCTGGGCTTTTCTCATCGCATTTTGCAGTGTGCAGTGAACGAGAAGAGTTATAAACAAACTAACAGGTAAAGTTCCATCTTGAAAATGGCCATTGTTGGAGCAGGGGTTTCTGGAAGCTATTTGGGACACATGCTCCGACGACGTGGCCATGAGATCGAAATATTTGAATCCTCTACAGAAGATAAACACTGGGCTGTTTGTGCCTGGGCTGCATCCAAAAACATGCTTAACCGCTTTTCCAACCAAGCCGGCCTTAATTTTGAAAATTATATTTTGCATGTCGGTAAGACCCTTAGAATGGATCTGCCCAATCATGTCAGAGAATACTTAGATTTGAAGGGGTTAGTGACATATAACAAACAGCAGTGGGAACATGATTTGCTGGGAGACATGAAGGTTACATATAATCGAAAATGCACTCCAGGGAACTTCAGTTCGGACCGTTATGATTATGTTATTGACTGTACTGGTATGCATCGCACAATGCTACCAAGGGCCCCAGAAGATTTCTTGATTCCAGCTTATGAATATCTGCTAGAAAATGTACATGGCATGGATGAATTTTACGTTGTCGGCTATATGAGGGCAAAAGGATATTTCTGGTACTTTCCGCTCGATAATAACCGCGGGTACATGGGTGCGGGAGACATTGATAAAAAATATGAGGGAGTTGAGAGCTTTCTAAGTAACCATCCTGAGGCTAGAATTGTAAAAAAAATTGGTAGGCCGATACGTCTTGCCCCACCCAGGAGAATGCGGCCATTTCATTCCGGGAATATTGTAGGTGTGGGTGAGTCAATCGGATGCGTATTTCCAATGTTGGGAGAGGGAATAATTCCATCACTCATTTGTTGCGACATTTTCCTTGAAGTATTAGACGGAAGCGACTCGGGGAAATTTGATTTTGAAAAGTACACAAAAATAGTTCTGAAAAAGTTTGCATATTATGATGACGTATATCGTATCGTAAGGCTAAAAATGAAAAATAAATTAAATATGGTAAAGCATATGCGGCTGTTGCTGAGCATGTATCGAAATATGAAAAGAGAGGAAAGCCGGTTCGGCTTCGAAGTCAACTTGGACAAAATGACGAGATTAGTGAAAGCATTGTAACTGACACCGTGACTCAATTGTTTTGAGGTATTCTAACTTCAAGCTCGCTGGCAATTAAGAGCTGTGCACAAACTGATAGCCCGAAATAGGTATGGGCATTGTCAATTTCTTTTTTTCCTAGTAGGATTATCACGCCCTTAATCGATTCGAAAACGATGCAATACAGGTTCTAGGAAGACAGAATTCATTGATAGATATAGAGTTATACGGGATTGAGTGCGAAAACCTATATGATGCATATTCTGCAAGATTTGAAATGTAAATGAACCATTTACTTGCCTTTCTTTTTATATCTCTCTTCGTTTTGTCTCTAAGCGTATTGTTGTTTGAACTTACTTTAACTCGAATGTATTCCATTATACTTTGGTATAACTATGCTTTCATGGCTATATCAGTCGCATTTTTTGGATTAGGAATTGGCGCCTTAGCTATTCATGTTTCAAAACATAAAATGAAACAAGAATCCCTGCCGATCAAAATAATACAATCTACAATTGCTTTGGCTATCTCATTGCCTCTGTTTTTGCTTACGGTGGGACATCTCATACCTCCCAATGTATCTTTCATCTATTTGTTCTTTTTAGTATCATCCATTCCGTTTTTCTTCGCTGGCGTTTCAATGGCATTAATCTATCTTGCAATGCCAAGTGAGATAAGTAAACTATACTTTGTCGATCTTGCAGGAGGAGCAGCGGCAACTTTAATCTTAGACCCTCTAATACGCGGGCTTGGAGCAGAATCAGTTATAATTTTGATTGGGTCGCTAAGTACACTTCCCGCCCTTTTCGCATGCACATTATTCTTGTTAAAAAGAAATGTTAAAGAACCATTCCAACTCGGCTCAAAATTCAGGCCTGCTTTTTATGGTGTCCTAGTACTTGTTGTGTCAGGGGTATTACTAAGTGCCAACTTGCACTCAAATATATTGGCGATTGAACCAGGAGTTAATAAAGGTCTGCGCTATATTTTAGCGAATTCTTCTCGATACCACGACGCAGCCACTGAATGGAACTCATTTTCCAGAATTGATGTTGTGCAGCATGTAGGTGATCCCAATAAATCCGGTTTTAAAGATCTGGCTTCAATCTTGATTGATGCAGATGCTCTGACACCTATACTAAAATGGAACGGGTCAAAATCGGATAGAGCTTGGTTGAAAGGCTACATGGACTTCCTACCGTACGAAATATCTAGAATGAATGGGAGTAAAACATTAGTTATAGGAAGCGGTGGAGGCGAGGACATTTTAGTAGCTCTGTCTGCAGGTTCAAAGAATGTAACTGCGGTGGAATTGAACCCCCTAATAGTATCAGCGGTAAGACAATTTGGGGGAAACTCCGCAGGGAGTTTGTATGACCGCAAGGACGTAAAATTGTTTATAGATGACGGGAGGAGATTTATCAGTTCAACTAATACAAAATATGACACCATAGTCATTAAACTAGTTGACTCTTGGGCTGCGCAATTAGCCGGAGGTTATGCACTATCTGAAAACTATCTTTATACTGTTGAGGCGTTTAAACAGTATCTTGGCCATTTGAACAGCCCAGAAGGAAAGCTAGTTATGGTACGATGGAGCACTGAATTGCCTAGGCTTATTCCCCTCGCCGTAGAGGCTTTAAGACAGTACGATCAGCAAAAAAGTCACATAGACATAGCTAAGCAGATTGTAGCTGTAGAGGACACTCCAGGTTTGACATTTGGTCCCAATCCACAGAAAACATTTTATCCAGTTCTGTTAATGATAAAAAATAGCCCTTTTTCTTCTTCTGAGCTAGCTTTAATAAAAGAGCGAGTCAGAGCTGACCACGCAAAAATAATTGCAATGCCTTATGGTTATGTTCAGCCACCTTATAACAGATTATTCACGGATGGACAGATTAACAACGGCTCCAAACTAGACGCTTATAGGTCAAACGTAAATTATGACTCTCTTGGATTCATGATGCCTCCCACTGATGACTCGCCATTCTTTTTTGCAAACGAGCAAATGCCAAGCCAGATGATTTTACTGATCGAAACAGTACTAGGTGTATCTGCTGTGATTGGCTTAGTTCTAGTATATTATTCGAAGGCAAACAAGATAAAGTTAAGTTCGTCTTCTCGTTTTCACATATTATTTTCAATATTTATCGGACTTGGTTTTATTTTTTTAGAAATCACTTTCATTCAAAAGTTCTTGTTAATGCTAGGAACGCCTATAATGGCGTTAAGTGTTATTCTCTTTTCGATCTTGCTATCAACTGGAATTGGTGCTTATTTGAGTGGAAAACTTTTTGAAAGGGATCCGTATNATCCCTCCTTTGATCGGAATAGTGTTACTTTATTATTTCACTTTGCAAGCAATTATTGACAATGCAATTGTATTTTCGTTAATGCAAAGAGTTACTTTAGCTTTCTTGCTGCTCTTTCCCGCCGGATTTCTAATGGGATTTCAGTTTCCATCCATCAGTAGAATGGCATCCTATTGGGGGCAGTCAAGAACCGAAACACATAACGGAAAATTACAACTAACTAGTACTAGAAGACAAGATATAACTTTGCTATGGGGCATGAACATTGTTGCTTCAGTTGTGGGTACTGTCCTTGCTGCGACACTGTCAATGACAATAGGCTTTAACGAAAACATGCTTGTCGGTGCAGGACTATATTTGGGAGCTATTATTTCTGCAATAGCGGCTCAAACTTTGTCACAAAAGGCGAAGCTAACAACGATTAGTTAATAGGTAGATTTTCTATTCGACTGGCCGCCTGCGAAGTTACGTGAAAAAGACAAGGACAGCTCTGAAAACACAAGAGTCAATGAAAGTTTGCAACCACACAATCTTTGGGTCGTAGATACTTTATTAAGAGTATAATATTTCATAGGACGTCAGGTGATTCATCGTTTACTCGGAGACAAATGTGGCCACATTTGTTTACTAGTGCTTAAGATGAAGATAATTGGGGAACATTAGACGAAGCAGAGGCTATAGTTTTGAGCACAAATTAGTCCAAAGACTCAATAATGGTGAGTGGAATGCCAGGCGCTTGGGCGGATCGAGCACAGGTTTGCCCGACATTGTAGCTGTTAACAACAAGACAGGAACGTTGTTGACGATAGAGGCAAAATCAGGCACGGGTGATATTCTGTACGTTCCTGCTGATCAGATTGAGCGCTGTATCCTAATCGATCGAATGTTTAGTTATTACGATAAGAGGCACATTATCTTGGCTTTCAAATTTATGAAAAAAAGAAGGTTGCAGAGGAAATCTAATATTATTTATGAAGCGCGGCAGCTTGTTGAACATTACTTACTTGCAGATGCACTTTCTAAAAAAACTGAGTATCCGATAATCAAGTGCATGTATAGTGGTGCTACATACGCAATTTATCCTGACAAATCCAAGAAACTGACGCTACCACGGTTCCAAATGCCGTTTATGTGAATTCTCAAAATGAGTACAACTAATAAGTGCCATGTGAAGCATATACACCACTAATAAGTGGCATAAAAAGCATATACTCCAATAACAAAGCCTTTATTGAGAAAACAGCCACATTTGGATATGATCGCAGACATCCAAGACTCTATTGACAATACACATGAACAATTGAAAAATATAGAAGAAAGGAGAGAGAAACTAATTACTGGTACCCGCAAGATTGTCCTTTTGTGCGGAAAATCTATTGTATCTATGCACCGTCAAAAATTTGGAGAAGGAGAAAAGATGATAGAAGAGGCCCGCAAATTATTGGATGAGTTTAGACCGGTTGCCCAAACTGATCTACAAAAATACATTTCAGATGCGGAGCAAGAGTTTGTTGAAGCATCGATGCTAAAATCAGTGTGTAATGGTTCATCTCTTCCATCAAGAAATAGCCTCAATGTTTCTGGCCCTTCATACATAACAGGCATTTTGGATGCAATTGGAGAGATGAAAAGACTAGTGTACGACAGAATGCGGACTTCAGAAAGGGATGAAGTGCTAAGGGTTTTCAATCTAATGCAAGAATTGTACAGTGCTATTTACGTTCTAGGAGTGTACGATAATCTAGTGCCGGGATTACGGAGAAAACTCGACATATCAAAAATGATAACTGAAGATATCAGAGCAGCAATTACTGAAGATTCAAGGAGGGAGACTATTCTAAAAGCTATGACAGTATTACAGGCCAATTTAAAGGAAAAGATGATCGAATAACCGGCAGATATGTGAGGTTATTCCAACCATCTTGCAAAAATGCATTAAAATCGATTTTTTTCAACTATTAAATAGAGTTTCCAAACTTGACAACTACAAGGTTAAGTGCATGTCAAGGTAGGCCCTAGCAGAGAGTAAACGACAGAGCCTAATGGCTTATTCGAACTTCATAATCTGTGATGTTATCTCCACGCTTCTTTCTTGATTGTGATGGCTGCATAAAATATTAACCAGCTTAAAATGAATGTTGAAATGAAAGTGAATAGTGGTCGGTACAACCAGTACGGATACCCGGGGTTTCTTAACCTAGAATCAATCCCATAAAGCATCCCTGTGTATAATAATCCTGCAATGTAGAAAACTACAGTACCCAAGTCTCCGGAGAAAATGAGTGCCATTACTTTCAGAACGATGAGCGGTCGAGTGAGTTTAAGGCCCAAGACTAGATAATAGATGAAAGCTGCATAAAATGGCCTTCTCCAATATATTCCACCAGTCGCTGGAAGACTTCTGATAAAGCTCTTCCTCCATCTTATTTGTTGGCGTACCAAGTCAGTAAACGTCGCGGGGACACCCGCAGTAACCCTGACGCTTGGGCTGTACACTAATTTCCAAGCATACCTTCGTTTATCCTTCGTCTTGTCATCTTGATCTGGATCCGCAGAAGACTTCATGCTGTTGAGATCATCGTTACCTGTTTGGAGAATAGGGATACTTTCATACCCATTTTTGCTTATATTGGCATTACCGCCTTGCTCTGAGGGTTCTTTATGGGATTTCAACACGTCCTCAGGTTTGGCGCCAAGGACATATGCCGTGAGCCTTCTGTCGGTCGCAAATTTGAAATTCTCTATGCCTAAAAAGCGGTCATGGGCCCAAGTATACAAGAAATCGTGAACAGCTTCCCGTCTGTATATTGACAAGGCACCAGAACAACAAGTCAACGAAGAAAATACGGTTTCCATTCCCTTTAGCAGCCTAAATTGTCCATCAAACCATACGTCTTCGATTTTTAATAATGTGTTTTTGGATGCATTCCTAACCCGAGCATGTCCCGTGACAGCACCAATTCTACGGTCTGCATAAAAAATCTTAACAGCGTTGTCGACTGCATCATAGTACAGGTCGCAGTCACTGTCCATCATAACATAAATTTCGCCTTTTGCGATTTGAGACGCTGCTTCAATGGCAGCTTTTTTGCCTATGCTCTTTGAGAGGTGTATTATGTGAAGTTTCGCTTCCGTACCGACTTCCTTCCTAATTTCATCCAGTATTGCAGCAGTTCCATCTGTGCTTCCATCGTTTACGATGATCGTTTCCTTGTTGGTATAGGAAGAGTTTATGCAAGATTCTACACAATTTCTGATATTGCCTTCCTCATTCTTAACAGGTACGATAATCGAAATCAGCGGTTTTTTGTCTTCAGGGATGACTATATCTTTCACTGCTGTGAACGGATCATGAAATTTTACCCAAGATAGAAAAAAGAGATTAAATAAAACAACGGATGTAAGAACACTGTAAAAACCAACAGTAAAATCAACGACATAAACTATCAAATAGATTTTAATACCAAGGATGATGCCTATACTGGCAAGGACTAAATATCTCACTAGCCAGCGCTTCCTGTCCATTTCCCTGAGTTTTTCCGTCGTTACTGGTTGTTTACTTTGTACAGCCATGAACCGCATTTACTCCTATTGATCCCTGAATAATTAAAATTGTTAAGAACTACGTATAAGCATTTGCCAACATTATCCTATTCAATGTAGCCTGACCAATCTTAAGTATAATCCTACATAGCCAGGAGAAAATTGTACTCTGTGATACCCAGTTTAAAGTTTAAAGAGGATACCATGCCTTCCTGTCCTTGATTTTTCCCGGGTTGGATATACAGGCTAAAAAGCAAGTAAGAAGCGATTGAGACGCTGCGAGGTACTTTGAATAATTTGTCGGTTTGAGGTTTACCAAGGATTTTGTGTGGACTAGGTATAAAGTACGATAGAACTTGCTAGAAGAGTAAGCTATTATATAATCGAATACTGCTTAACAAGCCGAGATTCGAATACTGCTTAACAAGCCGAGATTGTGAATTGCTAAATGAATCAAGTTTTATACTCACATATGAGCAAATTATGGAACTAAGTACTAATTATTGATCATGATATTGTACTCGCTTCTTATACTCCCCTCTTCAGTCACACTTTTCTTCACGAGATATGGGTTGCTAGGGCTCTTTCTTAACGGTATGCTATCATCGTTTATACCTATACCAACAGAGATAACTACCGCAACTCTCATAGCCGCCAAGGAAAATGAGACCAGAATTTTTATCGTTTTAACCGTGGGGTCGATAATCGGAGGTTTTGTTGCATATTATATTGGGTACACAGGTGTTCATGTTTCACACAGATTAAGAAAGATTACTCGATTTGATGATAAACGGAGCCAAACGGGTTACGCTCTTTTGGCGAGATATGGTTGGCTACTTATATTTATTTCACCATGGATCCCTATTGGCGGAGACATAATACCAATTATCGCGGGAATTAAGAAGTACAATTTAAACAAATTCATCATCGCAATGGCATTGGGAAAGGCTATAAAAGCTCTAGCGATAGTTTACTTTTTGAGTCTAATCGTCGTGACATTTTTCCAACATTAAATAAAGCAAGATCGGTGAAAGGGAACCCCTCGTGCTCTGAGTATAATTAGTGAAGCCGCGAGCACACCTGCCATTGATGAAAAAATTAGAAGGGATCGATTTGGAGGAAGCCTAATAGATGCTTGAATTATGCCTGCCCCCCGAGTCACGCAGACATATTTCGGTAATGATTAGAATTGATTACTTTCCCAGTAGGCGTGTATATTCTAACACCTGCTTAAGGCCACGCTTGTCCAACAATGCAGCTCTTCTGAGCACATCCAATTCTAAATTTCTCTTGTATTGCTCAATCTTATTAGCAATTGAGCTGTCGTTTAGTCCTAATATCTGACAGGCTAAAATACCAGCGTTCTTGGCTCCGTTGACTGCTAAAGTGGCGACTGGCACGCCAGCAGGCATTTGTACTATTGATAACAGAGAATCTAGCCCACGTAGCTTTGAGGATGCGCTCATTATAGGGACTCCTAATACAGGTAATGGAGTCATTGCTGCCACCATTCCAGGCAAATG
>NZ_QURE01000022.1 GCF_009898475.1 Nitrososphaera sp. AFS
GAATGTTACATTCAGGCTTTATTTTTATACTATTAAGTAGAGTCATCTGAAGGAATTGGTATCTATGCTCCGATAGTAAAGCAAATATTCTGAGATATCACCGGGACACTCGAAACCATCTCAAATACGGGATGGACCGGCACGTGGAAGAAAACCGTCCACACATCCAAAACCAGTTATCCGTACATTATCCCTCCCTCAGTGGACATGGGACTTTGTGTTTGACCTTGCTGCTGCCTAGCATAGGACTGAATTATCTTTTCCATATTTGCCCTTATGTTTGCTCCTTGGTTCCGAAGTTGTTGTGTATCTATTTTCAAACTTTCATTGTCCGCGATTCTACTAACTGATTCTATTAGAACTGCTGCTCCCTCTGGATCAGGAATCCCCCTTGCCGCATAAATGAGCATAGCTTTACAGGGAATACCATTCGATAGGCAGGAAGATAAGATCCCGCCAGCCATTCCTCCTACAAAAGCGGTAGTTGGATATATGCTGCTGTTATCAACTGCGATTCCTTGCTCTTTGCTTTTCACTTCATTTCCATTAATAAGGTTCGCTGCGTCTGCCTGTCTTCCATTGCTTGACAAAATCATAGGCACTCTTTTTGAATCCGGTAATCCTTCTACTGCTATTCCATCCAAAACCATAACTTCTTTTACTTTATTATTGAGAATCCATTTCGAGACTGCATCTAAAACAGAATACATGCCTTCGATTATTATTGGTGCCTCACATACAAGAACACAAACATCACCTTTTTCGTTTGCGTACACCCGACATGGATGCCTCAACTTACCCTCTGAATAAATTACCCCAGGAACAATATACTGGGATTCTACGCATGCTATTTGATTCATATGGAGTTTATTGATAATGTAACTTGTACTTATAGAGCCAACCAGCCCTGTGCCCGGGAACCCTGCAATGAGGATAGGAGAGTCCAGGTTATTTTTCCCCTGTACAATACTAGCAAGAGGTTTGATTCTGGTTTCGACCCCTGAGGTACCAGTATCAATATCGGTGTGAGTATTAGTCTGAGCTATTCCTTTCGTTTTAATTTTCGTCACTTGGTATTACTTAATCTGATTATAGAAATATATTTCTTGTGAGCATAGGAAGGTTTGTGCATATAAAATATTGTGAGTTCAATCGAAAATGATATGATTATGACATGATATAGCGTGAGATGATGTGGTATGATATCAAACTTTGGACATTAAATTTAGTGTTATTTTCATAGATCAGATTGGGAATGGATCACGTGTTCCGAAAGTGACCTGAAACATCATGAATCTGCTATACTATTCCATATAATTGCTATAAAATGAAAGGATATGTCGCATCCAAATACAGGATTAGAATCATAATCAATTTTATCCATTATATAGTTATTATAATCATTAGAAATTCCTATATAGTCTCTTATTGTAAATAGGTATAGTCAGAAATGAGGCCGGCATACGATTCTAGTAAAAGCGTACTATTACTAGACGATGAATTCGACATCACTACAGTCCTGAGACAAGGTTTAGAAAAGCAAGGCTTTCGAGTGTTTGGATTCACAGATCCGCTGCTAGCTTTGGAACATTTTCAAATTAATTCTAATCAATACGGGTTAGTAATATCTGATCTTAGAATGCCCGCAATGAATGGATATGAATTTATAAAAAATGTTAAAAAAATAAAGCCAGAAGTCCAAGTTTTCCTTATGACAGCATTTGAAATCGACGACAAAGAGTTTAGAAGACTTTTGCAATCAGTAAAGATAGATGAGTTTATCCAAAAGCCGATTGCTATTAAAAATCTTGTAGAACTAGTTCGTAGGTGTGTTAACGTCCAGATAAGCATCTAATTCAAAGCAATATTCACACGTGGTATGGTGTTACTTGTACCATAGAGTATATTATACCATTCTTTTACGCTCAGAAATGACAACTAAAACAAGCCAGTTTACATAAGAATTAAAGATCACATTTAGCCTCAGTAACAGATCCAAGCCTCGATTGGACACAGAGGTAGAGCTAGCTGAGTATGGTGAGTGAGCAGCTTCCTTATCTAAATCTGCCTGTCATAAATAATGCTTTTTATCAATATTGAAGGCGAGTAGATTGCAAACAAAAAATGTACTGATTCTGGTGTACGTAATAAGTGAGGGGGGCTTACCAGCTAATCATTATGATCCTCTTCAACATGTAGTCTATGATTTAAACCTGCTCTGAAGGCTCTGTAATTATGATCTACCTCCATAGCCGCAGTTAGAATTCTGCTTCTTATAGAGTTCGAAGACTCTAAGAACATCCTGGTATCTTTGGGTAGGCAATGACCTCCTATCCCTTCTCTTGGTTCCAGAATGTTGACATTCCATTTGGTGTTTAGAGCATCTCTTAGTTCCGGAAAGCTTATGTTATTTGCTTGAGAATAAAGATAAAGTTCCTCTGCAAATGCTATCTGCAAGTATCTATGTGCATTCTCGACTATTTTTGTTGTCTCTGCAATTACAATTCTTGAGACAGGATGCATAGGAATCTCTAGGCTCTTCTTATATGTGACCATCTTGGTATTCAAACTCGGTTCCAGAGTGGCCGAGTTTGTGTGTATAGTACTAAATGTATTGTTGTTGCTGTAGTTGTGGTTGTTGTTATCCTCAATTGTTTCTTTATCATAAAACTGCATACCTACTCCCAGACAGCAATCACATACTCCTCCTATTACACGCAACTGATTTACTCCATGTTCTTTTTCTTCTAAAGCATACCATCTATGTGGTGCATGAACTACATGTAGCCTATGGCGAAGTATCTCAAACACTTTCTGTGATGTTCCCCTTGGAATAGTACTCTCAATAGATACAAGAGCTCCATCTCTCTTTGCTTCTTTTGAAATCCTATCAGCTATTGACAATATTCCTTCTGTTTGGGGTGAGAACATATCATCGGGGGAATGCGTGGAGATGCAAATAATATATGCGTCGTAATCTCTAAAATCATGGGCTCTTTCTATTCCTCCAATACTCTCAGCCCTATTAACTGCTTCCAAGCTAGCATCAAAGCCATATACTTCAAATCCCTTTTCTTTGACATATTTAGCTGCTGGTAATCCCAGCTGCCCTAATCCAATAACCAATATTTTCTCAAACTGCATAAATTGTATGATCGCATAAAATAATGTACTACCGACTATATGAGCATTAGAACGTCAAATATATCGTAGATTCCGCAGTAATAATTCTCATATAGCAAACTTAATATTTCAGTACGTACTTAATCATCCCTTACTCCCCTTAGTATGTTCGCTTTGAAGTGTTTGATTGACCCGGCTTGACCTAAATGTAAGAATTCAATATTTCTTAATCATTAAAATCTGGATTGCTGTATGACTTATCCTGAAAGAGTAATATGGGAGAAAGAACTGGACCTAATTCAGGTCTTGCATGCCGAGTTTAGTCACTAAATAAATACTGTCTTCTTAATGAATCTCTATTCCATGTATAATATTTTGTGTAATGGAATAATATAATGAAAAGAAGTTGGCCAGCCTAAACCAAAAACATTGGACGACCTGGGAAGGCAATGCAATTTGGGACTAGCCGGTGGACTGTTATATATCATTTGGATAATTGTAGTGATAGTAATAATCATTGCGTTATTGTCGTTCTTATTCCACTTAATCTTTATTCTCCCAGCAACAATTACGGTTACAGAGGAGAAAATGGCAAGTGAATGGTATAATAGTATAGTTGATAATCGATCTCCCAAATGGTACCACATATCATACGCATCTCTGTTTACAGAAAGATTATCTGATATTGGAATAATTTTGAAACTTACTGATATCACGACATTAGACTCTAGAACGTTACAACAATCTACATGATTGAATTAAGGCTAGCTTGAACTAAATTCTGATATCTTGATTATAATTATATAATATCAAATTTTTACTCGAATGGTCCTACCGCTCATTATTCCATAATCACGGTCATTATGTTGAAAATGGAAAATAATCGGAACTCATCATGACCGTCAAGTCAGATTTTCTTGTTTGATTAAGATTTTGGCAAGCCATAATATTGAGAATTTTTAAAATACATATTCCACTTTCTGAGGCGGTGGTAATACTCAATCTATCCAGTCCATACCCATCATGAATAGCCCGACTAAGATACTTTGAGGTCGGACAAAGCCAGATATTCAGCAGACTAAGTATGAGTTCTGGTCTGGCTCAAACACAATAAAATTTCCAAGGACGATTTGAGTCTTCGGCCGAACACACATGATCCACATCCTAACTCTGCCCATTAACGAAAAAACTTGTTCGTCATAGAAAAATGAGAATATGATGGCCAAGTATTACATAATAGGATCTAAAAGATCCAAGATGCAACTTTTTTATATTAATTCTTCAAAGGGGCACAAACTAGTTCGGCTCCCAAATCATATTTTTCTTGAAAAAAAAAAATTATCATGAAGGTACCACGGGGTGGGTTTGACCAAATTGATGACCAAATTTTTGTTATTGATGACCAAAATGACCAAAATGACCGAATTAGAAGATTTGAAACCATATACGTTGGACCTGCGTATATTATTCATTATGAATCCACGTATACCGGCAAATTTGAGAACTGCCGCGATAAGTCTGTATTTACAGGGCGAAAACCGAAATCAAATAGCTTCAAAAACAGGCATTAGCCAAGGTTCTGTTTCAAATATTGTCGCAGCATGGAAAAAGGGTCTTGAGGAAGCTGAAGCAATGGACCTTAGAGACCTAGGGACCATGATGAAACGAGCAGGCTTGAACCCTTTACAATGCGCATCAGGTTTTAGGATTGTTCGAGTGCTAAGTGAGTTGGGTGTGAACGAAGATGACTTTTATGATTATATCTCTAATATTCATAACCGATGCGCTGAGTTAGGACTAGATCCTCAAAATGTAGCTCAGGGCATAAAGCAATTGCTCGTTTTATGCGAAACAGTTCCAATTTGGCAGGTGTCAGACTACATTGCAATTAAAAGAACTGAAAAGGAAAATCTTGAGAAAAGCGTGGCTACTTTGAAAACAGAAGAAGGACAAACAAGGACAAAGTTACAAAATGCTATGGATGAACATGGGATAACGCTGAGGCAAATCGAAGATTATCGTGCAATGAAGTCAAGGTTGCAAAAGGCTGGCGTCTAGACGATTTAGAGCTGTTCATTAAATCTTTAGAGCGCGCAAGGGAATTGGGTTATGATGCACAAGAAATAGTTAGGAATTTGGCAAACTTGAAGGCTTCAGTGGCATTGGATGCTGAACTTGAACACATGATTAGGGATAAGAAGTTATTATTAGGAACGCTGGAGGAAGAGCGCTCCAAACAAGAGCTTGTACTAGCAACTAATCATGTCGTGATTAACAAACTTCAAATTTTGGAGAGTACTGGATTTGGGTTTAAGGATTTAATAATTCTCTCGGACAAGGAGATATCTATGGCTTACGACATTCCAGTTAATAGTGCGGTACGTACATTTTTAAAAGATATTGATGAAAATTATGAACCTCATTTGGGCTATCAAGAAAGATGCAAAAATGCACAGATAAAATTCAACGAAATAAAACGTGAATATCTTTCTATGCAGGTTGCATTGGCTAACAAAAAGAAAGTAGCTGATGTGTTGGCCCAGCTTCTTTCATTTGGATATAAGGAGCAAGAAATATTAGAATTCGCTTATGAGTTGCAGCCAGAGCTGAGACTGATTGAGCCTCCAGCTGCAAATTCTGCGGGTGGCATTAGTATGGATATGATCACGAATATGTGGACAAATCTGACCCAAAACAAAACGTTGCTCCAACCCAACACTGCTTTTAGGAATGAAGACACTAGCAAAGCGCTCAACCAAAGCCTTCTATACATTCACAACCAGGAAATCGAGGCAATTTACAATCTGTTTGGCATTTACGGTTTTCGAAGAATTTAGAGCTGATTTCTTTCGCAGGTTATAGACCGGCAAAAACTTTTGAGATGGACATGAAAGAAGTCACCGAGATATGTGAGTATTCAAATGCTATCAAATGCGGCAATATCCAGGCAGAGAGCCCAGTTGCTATCAATATTCCATATCAAGACTAAGGGGATGAAAACGAGGTTACCGAAAGGAACTGGACCTCTGGCGAGTAAATTTGGAAGGATTAAATTTCAGCCCTCGGATGCTGCCGGGGCTTTTTGGTTTTCACCCAAATGAGAAGAATAATATATTCATAGATAGATCAGCGCGTTCAACAATTAAACTCAACCGTTAGTCCTTCTAGGTAAATGAAGTATGTCGCTCTAATTTAACTTGCAAGTGTCAGTTAGTTTGGGTTGAGAACTGGACAACTTAACTACTGTGATATCTCTTCAGAGAGGGCTGCCGTGTCCCAATTCGGGGATTTGACATCAGTATATTTGCAATTGTTGCCTTGATTTGAGCGATCAAGTATTCCTTGTACTATTAGTTCCTGAGCTATCATAGCTGCAATTGGCAAAGCACCTGTTGCACCAGGAGAATTATAATTCAAAACGTGCACCGAATATTCGTTCTTTATAATTTTAGTGTCACTAACAAATTTTCCTCGCACGTCTATTAATGAAGATCTTATACCAGCAGTCCCCCTTTGTATAAATGAACTGGGCCGGATTTGAGGCAAGAACTCCTTGGCCCTATTTATCATAGCGGTCTTGGAAATTGAACTTTTCAATTCACTGCTGGCCAGTTGTAAAAATTGCCTGTCAAATAGTATCCTCCGTGCCCCAGTTCTTGATGATTCGAAAATCTTTGGAATCAAAAATCTGATATTAGCGCTCAAGCTGTAGGCATAAGGCGAAAAGACAGGCACTGCGTTAGGACCTATTTCTCGTCTACCGTCTACACGTATGATCCAGTGCGGGTCTAGGAATGGATACTGCGGGTATTTTGGAACGGAATATATGCTCAACTTGGTTAGGTCGCGATATTCTTCTGGGGCTAACCAGTATTCTCCTCTGAAATGAAGATCGGAATATTGGGTTGCTATTTTCATGCCATGAGCAATGTCAATAGCATTGCCACCGGCTGTATTTACAACATAGTCGGTCTTAATGTTCATCCCATTACTGATATGGAGGGTTACGACATTTTGAGATGTGTCACCATCATTGGAATTCCTAGCTAAAATCTTCTCTACCTTTGAGCCAACAATAACACTACAACCAAATTTGCGTGCGTCATCTAAAATTTGTCTAGTAACTAGTCCGTAATTTGTTGAAGCATCCTTAGAGCAATAAATTCCTGCGAGACACCTCACATTTGGTTCTAGTTTTTGAACAGCAGCTTTTTCCAAATATTGTAATTCATCTTTCTTCAGCCCGTTGGAATATCCCCACTCTAAGTATTTGTGCAGTCTATCTATTCCACTATCATGGGTCGCTACCTCCAATACGCCATCCTGTTTAAAAGGTAATGATTTCAAGCTACAATATTCCTTTAACATCTTGAAGCCCAGGAAAGCCGCTTTAGCAAATAACTTTTTTTCAACCGGATTATATAGAAATGGGGCATGAACCTTGCCAGTGTTTCTGGAACTAGCATGCATCGCAATGGTTTGTTCTTGTTCTATAAGGACTACACTGTTCATCCTAGGGGCCGAGGCGCGACTTAAAAAATAAGCAATAGCAGTGCCTAATATGCCTCCACCAATGATTGCAACGCTATACCGATTGTCTGATCTCAACACATTGCCATTGGGAATTGGCCTCAAGTGATATTATTTGTTTCTTAATTGACCAGCTTGATAGTAAGTACAGTTTAGGAGTTCTAAAATTCATTAGCTACCTCACCAAACGATCTCCCTCTAGGAACATTTTGGAACTGCCTATCAAATGGGAAGTCTGTTTTTACAGATGGCACGTGATGATCAGGAGCACCATTTTTGTAATTAGTGTCCAGGTATTGAGCTAAGCAGCGTGTCTGAAACAAACAGTTAGTATTTCAATATGATTTCATCGCAAACGGTTAGTATTTTAATCGTCTGACTAAAATGTTTAGGCATAGAACGTATTCAATGCTATTGGCCTAGACATAATTCTTCCTTGAAATATCCTGCCATAAAACTAACGTTATATGCCAGGTTACATATTTCTGCAGCATATTTCTAGCACTTTAGTTTCAGCCTGGCCATACAACGAATTACGGGCGAATTGAAGGGAATAGGACTAATGTTACTACCAAGTAGAGATGAGTTCAGAGCATATGCCGATTCAATTTTATTATTATGGTTGAAAATTCCTGTGAAAGATTGTTAATTTGTTTTAATTGTTTTTGGTGATTACGGCAGCCACGTAAATTTATCCACCAACTTTAAATTACCTACAAACCATCATCAAGTCTATATTAAAAGATAGACAAGATTTATGAGAAATCCTTTCAGAAAATCTTCAAGTCCATACGGGAGGACAGGCGGATATAACAACATGCCAAGCTCGGGCATGCCTTCTAGCAAGTTAAAAATTGTTGCAGGAGTCATAACTTTTGTTGTTATTATTATAGTCATGTTTGAATCTGTTGTAGTAGTGGAGGCTGGACATAGAGGAGTAGTTTTGTACGTAGGAGCTGTAGAGAACCGTGTCCTGGGAGAGGGCCTACACTTCATTATCCCATTCGCTGAACAGGTAGTACAAATGGAAGTCAGGACTCTAAAATTCGAAGCTAACGCGACCGCAGCTTCCAACGATTTACAAGAGGTACAAACTACAATAGCCTTGAATTATCATATAAGCCCCAGCCAAGCTAACATCATATACCAGCAGTTGGGGCCAGATTATGAACAAAGGATAATTGCGCCTACTATACAGGAGTCCGTCAAGGCAAGTGTTGCTAAATTCAACGCTGAAGAGCTGATTACCAGAAGGGCCACAGCAAAAGCCGTCATAGCACAGACTATAGCCAATACTCTATCTGCAAGAGATATTGTTGTAGAAACGGTTTTTATCACAGATTTTAAATTCTCACAGGCGTTTGCTAATCAAGTTGAATCAAAGGTAGTTGCATTCCAAAAATATCTAACAGAACAGAATAATTTGCTGGCCATTAAAGTAATAGCGAACCAGACTGTTGTGCAGGCCCAGGCAGCAGCCAGAGCAAATGTAGCGAGAGCCACAGGAGAGTCACAGGCTATTCGAATTATCACTTCACAATTAGAACATAGTCCAGATTATCTCCAGTGGCTTTCTATCAACAGATGGAATGGACAACTACCATATGCTCTCGGCGGGACTGGAGGCGTTCCTTTCTTCCAGCTACCAGAGGTAAAGCCTGGCTTATTACAAAACCAAAGTCAGACCCAAAATCAAACCACGACCAGATGACTTCATATGATGCATGGTGTTTCAAACAAGTGGGCCGGATCTCAGATTGAAGAAAACAAGCTGCTAAGGAATTGTATTATTGGCTTTCTTGAGTGTAGCAAGGGAAAAGCGTTGAGCGGAAAGTAATGAACTCATCTAAAAAACCTCATTAGCATCATTATACAGCCAAGATGAATAAAACTTAGTTAGGTCGATGCTAATCTCTTATATTATGTCTGGATTCACTTAAAACTTGAGCCATCCATACGAAGGTTCGTTCTATTCTACTTCTAAATTTCTGAGTATTAGCAGAGGAAAATTTTTGGCCTATCCTGTACGATTTGTACAAAGCGAGTGGTAATAAAGGGACAATTTTGACGCATACCTGTCTCAAAAACCATTCTTGAGTTTAGAATAGATATGAACCGTAAGTACAAGTCTGATTATATACCACATATAAATAATATATCGTAAATGGTGTCATATGAAACGGAATCTTAACAGTGTAAAAGGAAATAAAGGAAAAAATCATTCACTAGTTAATAAAAGAAATAAAAGGACTACCATAGATACAACGAAGGCTGACAAAGTCTCTCATGGTATAATTGATATAGAAGACACTCCAGATGCATCTGTCTGGTCTAGACATTTAGCCGAGGGTAATGTAACAGGAAAGATATCGGAAGTACAGGGGCCAATTGTCAGACAGATGCATTCAGCTAATAAGAGGCAAAATATTACTGAAAGAATGACTAGGAGAAGAGGAATAGAGGATGAAGAAGGACTAGAACACTCACAAAATTTTGTAGACCCGGCAGATTCCAAAGAAGTTTCTAAGGCCATTACTTCCAATTCATCTCTAACAGATAAGTCTGACTGGTTGTCAAGCAATCTAACATACGCCAGATCTAAGATGGACAACGAAGATACAAACAAGATTATTAAATTCCACGGAACAAAAGTGGATAATGTGATTATTCACTATACGAGCAGATCATGGGATAATCCGGAAATGATAGCAATATCAGAATTTAATACTTCGAAGATTACAGGGAGGTTTGAAACTATAAACATTCAAGCTATAGCAGATTATATTACAATTACATTTTATAAACAAGAGCGTTCTAACTTAATCTTACGAAGAGAAATGATTCCTGCATATAAAGTTGAACATATATGGATAAAAGATACAAAATAGATAGATTCCCTTCATTTATCTAGGATTGGATTATTTTCTAAGTCACGCTCAATATTGTTGTTCTTATTGATATCGTACGTATTGTCATGAGGTCAAAATGACTAGCCCTATCTGGAGCGTTCGCTGCCTTCGATACGTTCACTATAATGCTGTATCTATACACTACTACCAAAGAATAATGAACATGTGAGACGACTTCTTGTTCAGATTGGTCTATCTTGTGAATATGGAACTTAATGCTGGAATAAATACAAGATTCACTATTTGTAATCAACCGCAATACGTCGGGCAAGACGTAAGATAAGATAAGATAAGATTTACTAAAGGCCATGTGTGATCTCGCTACACACACGGTCTGGGGATTCGACTAAACACTTTGGGCGAGTGAAAGATGGACAGACTAGGCTACAGGTAATCTCGAGGGAATTGGTGACCCATCTGCTTCTTACTTGCTGTGGATTGCTTGTAATCAGTGTTGCGCAGCATCATAGATAATGGTTCAAACGTCCTGTAACTAAGGCTGGTCTATTGAATTAGTCTAAGCATCAGTTAGTTATTTAGAACTCAATCAGAGCCGCTCGGGAGGCTTCGACTTGAATAGTATATTTCCCAAATCTGACAAAATCAGATAAAAAAATTGAATCTGCACACCTAGCTTGGTTGATCAACTTTCGACGCATCTAAAGCACGTAGGTATAGTACGTTACACATTCATTTATTGAATCAAACCAAGGTGAAAAGAGTCTGCTGGCAAAGTACATCACCCTATCTTGGCTTACTTGCAAGTCTATCTTGCCAGCCAACGACTATTCAGCATTAGATGGTTTTCGCATAATAATGGTCCCTGAGATGAATGCATGTTTTTGTCTAATACTTCGTTGCAGGCATACGTAGAGAGCTCTAATTTACCTTGTCGCATATTGAATATAGATTACTCTTATCGTATTCTAATTAGCCGCTAAGAGTAACTATCATGACCTAAAGTAATTGAAGTTTAGGCTGAGGATGTGGCTGCTATCATTGGTATAATGTATTACGAAGGAATACGCTCTATGCTCTAGGTA
>NZ_QURE01000023.1 GCF_009898475.1 Nitrososphaera sp. AFS
AAAACATTTATGGCCAGAGAAAAAGACTGCATCTTTTGTATGGCTTGTGAGAATGTATGCCCCCCACAATGCGTCAAAATATTCCAGAAAGGCACATGAAATAGCACTCGATCAATAACAGGACTTTTCAATTTAGTTTACTTTAGCGTTTGGAACGAACGCACCTTATGTCTCTGAATTTAAATATACGTGAAGATTATTCTGCATTTAGATCAGAGAATGCTCGGGTTAGGTGCTTTTCTTTATGTGATATTTGTAATTGTCGCAGGGATTATGATTCTGTATACACTAAACTTCTATTACCTATCTTATCATTCTTTGCATAATAGCGTCCATAATAAAAAGAAGCGAAGGCTAACAGCCATAGTTGAGTCTACTGTTCGTGATATGCCACAAGTGACAGTCCAACTTCCAATATATAATGAAAAATATGTCGCGGCACGGTTGATTAATGCTGTATGTTTACTAGATTATCCAAAGAATAAGCTTGAAATACAGATACTTGATGATTCCGACGATGAGACTTTTGAGATAATACAGAGATTGGTTAGGTCTCACCGACTCAGAGGATTGGACATTAAACATTTCCACCGTGGCCAAGAGCGGCTAGGTTACAAGGCGGGCGCCTTGAAAGCTGGGATGCAATGTGCAAAGGGGGAATTTATTGCAATCTTTGATGCGGATTTTATACCTCAACCGTTGTTTCTAAAGCAAACGATTGGATATTTCGTGGACCGAAGAATAGGCATGGTACAATGTAGATGGGGCCATGTAAATGAGGCGTATTCTTCTCTTACTGAAGCCCAAGCAGTTTCATTAGATCTACACTTCCTAATTGAACAGAAAGCAAAAAGCCTCACACATTTGTTTATGAATTTTAATGGGGCCGCTGGAATCTGGAGGGCATCATGCATTGCTGATGCTGGCGGATGGCACAGCAGCACCCTTGTCGAAGATTTGGATCTTAGCTTCAGGGCTCAGCTTAAGGGTTGGAAATCATTGTTCTTGGAAAATATTGTAGTTGAAGCCGAGCTGCCAGTTCAAATGAACGCTGCAAAGCGTCAACAATTTAGGTGGGCAAAAGGGTCTATTCAGGTTGCCCTGAAACTTTTTGGATACATTTTTTCTGAGAGAAGCATTGCCTTAGACACCAAGATTCAAGCATTGTTTCAGCTAACTCGACATATTTTACATCCACTATTTCTTATTCAATTCCTTATTATTCCCATCTTACTTGCATTAAATTACAATCTTTATGTTGTTAACTGGGCTCCGATCACTGGGATAATGCTTTACATTGTCACTGGTCCAGCTACATACATTTACATGATAAGAAGAATATGGGGAGACAATTGGAAATGTAAAACGAGGCAGTATCTTTTTCTAATTTTTTTTGCGACGGGAATTTCGGTTAACAATAGTGTCGCCGTCTTTGGTGCACTCATGCCCGGAAAAAATGAGTTTCTACGAACACCTAAGTTTGGTGTGATTGGCAAAGGAGATGAGTGGAGAGACAAGGAATACGTTTTGCCTTTCACCAAGACAACACTTCTTGAGATCTTTTTTGGATTATATGGCTGCATTTCAATATTTGTGTCTATTTATTCGCGGAATCCAATTTTTGCTCCGATTATGGCCGTTCAGACGATTGGATTCATTTACGTGGCATATTATAGTATCCGTCATTCTTCTAGCAGAGGACAATCTAGCTCTTTCACGTACAGTTATGAAAGCCATATAACGCGTTCACCAAGTTTTGAAACAGGTAGCAATCACAAAACTAATACGACCGCTAGCTCGAATTCATTAATTACTACGTCTAACCGAAGCAACACGCGTTTTGGCAAGAGATCTCTTTACGGCAGGCTGCTGGTTGTAGCCATTTTAGGAATATTGGCTTTGGGAGTGGGACTGGTGCTTATAGGATACCAGAATGCGATATATCCGCTCGATAAAGCTATGGGGTATTTGTCGAGGGCCGAGTCTTCACAGACTCCTGCAATGATGGCTGGTTATTTGGAGCCAGCAAAGCTCCTTCTGCCTACCCAAGGAAACCCCGTATGGTCATTTCCCAATCCTACGACTGATTTCAGGCTAATTCAGAATGATCTGGAAGCAATGGTACAGCGGACAGACGCTCTTTCCTCAGTCCAACCTAATAGTGCAGCATATAACACCGGCTTGGAAGACCTGCATGATTCTATAAAAGTAATTGAATTAAACCTTGAAGAAGCAACTCCATATGTGTATGTAAGTTACACAAACGTGCTATTGAGCATATTGTGGGTAGGCGTCATAATTTCGTTGTTTGCTGCGTTGCGGAGAGGGAAAGATAGACGTAGATTAGAGTATGAAGATACTTGAAATTTATAGATTTGTTAAGCGAAGCTTATTCTTAGGCAAATTCATTGTAATCGGACATTTTTTTTTGCTCCCTTTGGGAGAGAATATTCTTAATCTCCAATAAGGAGGTGGTCAGCTACCCTAGTACTTACTTCATTCTTTATTTCTGTAATACTCCTCATCATCCCAGAATAAATCACATCTATTGCGTTATGAACGCTTCGGTATGAGGTCGAAATCTATTCACACAATATGTAGGTACGTGTTACGTCGAGCTTTAAATAAAAAGTATCGAGCTGTTCTTCATGTCGGCAGAAGAGCAAATCATCCAAAGAATAAGCTCTGCTGGTCCTACAGGACTGAGAAAAACTGAATTAAGAAAAGAATTTCCTCAACCCGATACGGATGCGCTCTTGGAGAAACTGTCAAAGGACGGCCTAGTATTCATAGACAAGAAGGGGACAGCTCACTACTGCTGGGTTAAGGAGTCTTATATGCAATACCTGCTGAAAGTTGATCCAAAGTTCAGGTTAACATATGAGGCAATTCACTCCCTAGAACAAACGGTGCGGAATAACGGTGATCGACTGCTGTTAACGATCGGTGAAATTAACTCAAAGCCATATCAATCTGTTTGCGAGAACGCTTTTCAGGAAACGCATTTAGAAGTTAAAAATATAAACGAGAATTCCCAATCCACCCAAGTAATCAGCCTGGACTCGTTTAAGGTTGATTTCGATGAGGCCATTGCAAGGTTTTCAACGTCGATTGGCTGGGTAGACTTTGGCAAAATCAGGGGTGACCTAGGCAAAATATACGATCTAGACGAAAAAGAATTCTATAACATTGCAGAACAGCTAATAACAAAGCATCCTGATAAGTATGAGTTATCATCTGGGGGATATGAAGGGTTGACAGTCAGAGGTTTGCTACATGGATTCGTTAGGTGCATTTAATGCATGTACCCTTATCGACTTGCGTTAAATCCATATCCCAGTAGTCCTACCCCTACTGCTGAGGACACAAAGGTACTGGGGGGTAGTAAACATAAGAGCGGCAAGTCTGCTATCCTTTCTTGTATAGATGACCTAGCATCGAAGCTGCATGAGAATCCGTCACAAAAAGACTTTCGTCTAATTACGGTAATTCAGGATGTGGGGTCGGGTAAGACGCATCTTGCATTCCACATCAGAGGCCTTCAACAACTGTCAAATAAAGCAGCTATATCATACGTTGATCTTGCGCAGATAGCCCCTCGCTCTGTTGAATCTATCTCTGGTTCTATATTAAGAGGATTTTCTGATACTCATCTAAGTGAATTTAGAAAAGAAATAATTCTTCATCTGAAAAGCAAAATTAACAAGAACCCAAAGAATGTCAAAAAAATCTTTGGTTATGGACTTTTTGATTCCATCACAGGGAAGAAAATTGAGGAAAGGGTAAAAAAATGCCTAAATGACCCTACTTTCATACCGAATCCTGTTGCCTTGGAAGATGTTTTAGGGGATGATTTCTCGCCCTCAGAAGTCCAAGTATTAAGGCAGATCGTGGAAAGCCGCCTCAAGGAAGGGTTTGGCAAGGACAGGACTTTGGAAGAGGCAATAGACTATTTTGCTAGCTTGGCCAAGTTGACCCACAGGTTCATGAAAAAATTAACCTTCATCGAAATCGACGAATTCGATCCGGATCAGGAAGCAATGACTTTGGTAAAGGCTATAATCAATGCACACCTGCCTGCTACGATTCTTATGCTAATCCTGACCCCACATTCCTATGAGCAAATAAGGAATTCTAATAACTCAGTTTTTGATAGACTAGAGAAAGCAAACTATAAAATCGACCTAGCCGGGTCAAACACTCCGGAAGAAATTCTCGATATAGTATCGGAATATATTAAATATCACGATAGCGGAAAATGCTTCAGCGTTAGGGAAGAAACTGACCTCGGTGCCAAGGTAAGGGTAATTTATGATGAATTTCAGGATTTCAGAAACGTTCGATCAATGACAAACATTTTGTACCATGCTACGGAGAATGCTTCAGCTCGTAATATCTTCGCTATTGATGAGCAAGCTTTGGAGGATACCATCAAAGGGATATATCCTGGTTTGAGAATAAGAGGAAGCATAATGTCAGTGCCGGTTTCAGAGTTTATCAGGATTCAGAAGAACTATGCTGACCTCCAAACTTTGGAATCTGATGTCAAGGCAGCTGTAAGGGATCTTGTTAGCCATGCCTCCATTACCGGAAAAGTGGCTCCTCTCAAAAATGAATCAAACTCTAACGGGTTAGATGTTGTTTACAATGACTCCTCTGGAATGAAGGTTGCTGTTTCAGTAATTCTGAATAGAGGAAAGGCGAGTGGTCCCACAATAATTCCAGATTTTAGCAGTTTTAGTGATGTAAACAAACGTGTAATACTAACAAATTCTGATCTCATTCAGCAAAAGAACCATGTGAGGAAATCCCCTATTGGCGCTCCTCTAAAAATGGCAGAGACCATAGTTAATATTGACCGATCGAGAATGGCTGATCTGCTCTACTTTAGCAACAAGTACAAGAACAATCAGATCAAAGACGAAGATTTGGAACGAGCTTTGGTACTTGCAAAATCAATAAGGATATGCTGACCCTACATTCTACTATTGACGTTAGGAACGCCTGTACAAACTCTTTTAAGAGGGTGTTGTGATTGCTGCGATGTGGACGGCGAAAGAGAATTGGATAGAGAGATATCTGATCCTTATCACGCAGGCTCGTCTCAAACGCTTCGCTGCAACATTTGCGGTGGCGATGCCGACTTTATTGTTCAACTTGAACTAATAAAGGAGCAGAGTAACTATAACGTGATGGAATCAGTGAACCAAATGCCGTTCTACCTTTGTAGAACTCATGAGTATCTCTATAAGAAGATGCAATACAATATAGAGCTCAAAGATTACTTTTCTGAAACGATTAGTGGCTACAAATAAATAAAATTTTGTGGTATACCTTTCGTAGTTGTCAGGCGAAAGAAGAAGTTTTAAAACTATAGAGGACTTTATTTTAAATCTTCACAAAGAGGGCGTAGGTTTGACCGAATTCAATGGTACAAAAATACCAACTATCTATATTGATGCACTAAAGTACGACCACGTAATCAGAAATGCCTATGGGAAGAAGATGGCAGTTGATACATTGTTGAACATATTTCACGATCAACATGACGTGTTTGTGGATGTCCAGATGACATTTCTCGATTTGAATGTCCAGATGAACTTTCTTCTATATGCAAATGACCTCATGGATTTCTTCATGTTTTTATCGGAGACAGGTATCATAGCTATAGCCCCAGAACCAGCATCTGGTGGTAATTCAAGTAATGTGTTTATGATTCAGCTTCCAAAAAGGGAGCAGGCCGTCAAGGCCTTTAAAATTATTAAAACGAATGCTAGAAACAATGCAGGCTTAAGTAATGACGGTAGGTAGAGGGCTGTGCTGATCAGTTCTAATCATATGGCCAGCATCGAAAGCAAATCAGTCTTGAAACATTAAGAAAGTACAAGGCGTAGGTAATCGCATAAGGCGTACTTTCTGATAATCTGGCTGACGCCGAATAAATTAAATGCAAGGCCTGGTAGAGCAAAAATTAGGTATTTGCACAGTGAGGGTAAAGGACTACGTCGAAGTTTCAAAACCTCGAATAGTAGTAGTATTAGTAATAACGGCTGTTACTTCCTTACTCGCTGCGAGTAGAATCGATAATACCTCCGGTTGGCATGCGACTGCCTGGCAATTAGGCTTTTTGACCCTAGCAGGCGCTCTTTCTTCAATGGGCTCTAGCGCCATTAACCACTATTACGACAGGGATATTGATAAGATAATGGTCAGGACCGCAAAAAGGCCTATTCCATCTGGTAGGTTGCTTCCTAGAAGTGTCTTGGTGTACGGTTTAGTAGCATGCGCCATTTCTGTCTCTTTGGCTTGGTTCACTTTAAATCCGGTTGCTACATTTATGATTGGTCTTGGAATATTTTTTTATGTCGTGATTTATACGATTTGGTTGAAGCGCGACAATCCAGCAAATATAGTAATTGGGGGCTTTGCGGGAAGCGCTGCGGCAATGGCTGGATGGGCTGTTGCCTCAGGATCAATCAACTTGCTTGGCTTCCTTGTTGGATTGTTAGTCTTCGTGTGGACTCCATCGCACTTTTGGTGCTTAGCAATTAAGACACGCGAAGAATATGAAAGCGTACGAATACCGATGCTTCCTGTACTTATAGGGAACGAGAAAACTTCAAATTATATATTCGCAAATACCGCCATTCTCCTTCCGTACTCCTTATCGCTTTATTTTTTTGGATTAGGCGTTGTTTACTTGATTATAGCAGCTATAGCTGGTTCATTTATACTAGCGTATCATTATAAACTAACAAAGCGACCTACGCCACAATTTGCGTGGAAGGCATACAAGGTGACGGCTCCATATCTAGTTGTAATTTTTATAGCAATAGCGCTGGATTCGTTGTTCTATTTCAGATTTTAAGCACTCAACCTCTTCTTTCAGTGATAGGGGTGAACAGCGCTTTTTAACAATTCACTAATATCTTCATCTTCTGAAAGCGTTGCTCTAAATGCTGACAATTAACTGATCATGCCAGCTCTTACATACCAATAATATTGCTACGGGAGAATCGTTTCAAGCCAATTTAATGGAATAGGTATCTCGCTTTGAACTTATTCCACCGAGGCAATCGCGTTTGATTTCACTTTTTGCTATCAGCTAATGATTAGGCTTATTTCTGCACTAATTTGATGCCTCGTGTTTTTTTCGCCACCATTGATCTTTGTTTCGTAGGTGCATATTAGACCCTAGTGCCCCCGAATTTTTAACCGTAGAACGTCTTGTCCATATGTTTCGGAGCTGAGCATGAAATGCTCTTTCGCATCGATTCGTACCAGTTTTCAATGTCCTTGGTTATGGATGGCTTGACCACCTTTAATGCAAGTTCAAAGTGGCTAGAGGTAATATTCCGTGATCCACTTTTCATTGCATTCACCGCAGCTTCCCTGCATAGAGCACCAAGATCTGCCCCGCTGAACCCGGCAGCTTTGTGTGCTATTTCTAGAATGCTTACGTCGTGGACAAGTGGCATCTTGGTAGTCAATATTTTTAAAATTTCAGCTCGCGCATTTTCATCTGGTGCCTCAATGAACAGGATTAAATCAAGTCTCCCGGGTCTGAGCAACGATGTGTCAATGAGATCTGGTCTATTTGTTATACCAATAACAGTCACACCCGTACTGCCCGAATCATCCATCTCAGTAAGAAGCTGAGATAATACTCTCTCATTGCCAGAAAGATCATCTTGCCCCCTTGGCCTAGCCAATGAATCCAATTCGTCAAATACCACCACACAAGGGGCGGAGGATCTCGCCTTTCTGAATATTTCGCGAATGGCCTTTTCGGACTCTCCGACCCATTTAGATAGGACCTCAGGTCCCCTTACCATAATTATATTCGCACTGCTTTCAGATGCCAATGCCTTGGCTATCAAGCTCTTGCCACAGCCTGACGGGCCAAATAACAATGCGCCCCGAGGAGGTTTTATCCCCATGACCGTAAATTTTTCAGGCTCTTTGATAGCGGTAATTAGGTTATAATGCAATGCACGTTTGGTTTCAAGCAGGCCGCCAACATCGCCCCATAAAACGGCTGCTGTTTCCACATAGAATTCGCGCATTGCCGTCGGAATGATCTCTTTCATTCCATCTCTAAAATCACTATTTCTTATATCTATCACTTCCAAAGTCCTTGGCGATATTTTTTCTTGCTCAAAGTCTATTTCGGGCAAATACCTCCTCAAGGCCTTCATTGCTGCTTCCCTGCATAGTGCCTTTATATCCGCGCCGGTATAACCATGAAGCTCCTTGGCAAGCCCAGGCAGATCGATCTCAGCTGCCAAAGGCATACCTCTTGTATGGATTTGGAGTATTTCTAATCTTCCTGCAGCATTTGGTACTCCCACTTCAATCTCCCTGTCGAACCTACCAGGACGTCGCAGGGCAGGATCTATACTCTCAGGCCTATTGGTAGCACCAAGAACTATCACGTTACCTCGTTCCGACATCCCATCCATAAGTGCTAAAAGCTGTGCAACCACCCTCTTCTCTACGTCGCCAAATGCTTCCTCCCTCTTTGGGGCAATGGCGTCAATTTCGTCGATAAATATAATGCTTGGCGAGGCATCCCTTGCCTCTTTGAAAATATCCCGTAGCCTAGCCTCTGTTTCGCCGTAGTATTTGTTTACGATTTCGGGACCATTAATTAGGAAAAAAGTTGCCTCTGATTCAGACGCCAATGCCTTGGCAATCAATGTTTTGCCGCACCCCGGTGAGCCATACATCAGTATGCCATTGTGAGGTTCTATGCAAAGTCGGGCAAATATTTCGGGCTGCCGGAGGGGCAACTCAACAATCTCCCTCAGGCGACTAATTTGCTCCGTTAAACCCCCTACCTCTTCATAAGTCACTCTTGGTTTTTTGTCAAGGGGGCCATCAGCCAAGATAGTTATTTTTGTAGATTTTTCAATCTTGACAATAGCCTTAGGTGTTAGCCTATCAACACGAAACTCCATGGGATTACCCAAAATAACTACAGATACTGCATCGCCTTCGGTTACCGGGTAGCCTTTCAATCTATTTTTAACGAATTCGCAGAATTCTTTATCAAAAGAAACGTTAGTGCTACCCATGGGAGTTAGACCAATAGTTTTTGCAGGTTTTGAGATTGCCCTATGAACAGAGAGAAGATCGTTCAAACCTACTCCGGCATTCTTTCTAGTTTGGCCGTCTATTCTAATCACATCGCTTTCCATCCCATCCTCCGAAGGATCGCTAGGCCAAACTGTAACAGCTGTTCTATGCTTTCCCGTCAACTCTATCACTTCACCTGCCTCTACACCCGCCCTACGCATTGAGTCAGAATCTATACGGGCGCGATGTTTACCTAAATCACGGGGTTTTGCTTCTGTTACGCGTAACTGTAACCTGGGGAAAGATTCATCGCTAGCGCCACCACTTTTGCCACTGGATTTTTTCAAATCTAGGTTTTGAGCTCCTCCTCAAGTAGTCGATTTCATTTTCACTGACTGGCGACTCATGCTTAACACATCAATCTCGCCAACCCCATGGATGCTCTTCACAAATTCTTCAAGGCGATCCATTTGACCCGCCTCATCTTCTAATACTAAATCCGCTATAATAGCTTGTAGACCAAACGCTATAGGTTCTTTTGCATGAGCTAACATCTTGACTCCTTCTGGAGCTTTGGTTTTTAAAGCATGAATTATGGAGTCCAAGTCAGACTCGGCCTCAGCTGGCAGGATCTTGACCCTTGCAACTAGACGTGTCATTTTTATGGTCCCTCGAACATGCATCCTACGCACTTGTATTTTCTAGAAAAATCCCGACAACTTTCACATCTCCAAATCATGACATACCCACAATTGGGGCAGTAGTACTTTACGCATTCGTCATTAGGCATAATAGGTCTGCTGCATGATGTGCAAACCGGGAGTTGCAATGGCTGAGACATGTGAAGTCAAAGACTTAAAACCGAATTTATATCTTCCTTAGCTCCATAACCGTCTGATTTCATTACCTAACATTGCCTTCATTATCTTCAATCCATGTTTGGTTCCTAGAACTTTCGTCAAGGACGACGAATGAAAATCAAAGTTGCCTTCGAGAGATAAATCTTTTAGGCTTGAATCAGATACACTGTCAAAAATTTGATCAAGAGTTTGATTGTCGATCCTTTCAAGTATTCTTCTGGCAAGCAACATCTTGTCGAACTCTGCTTTAAATATCTGCAACCAGCCCTTCTGATAGTCGGATAGTACCTGAACATCATTTGTTCGAATTGCATTCGTAATTGCTCTACCTGCTAAAATTCCCCCCATGCCGCAGCTATAAATCCCGCCGGCTGTCGTAGGCTTAGTCTGACCTGCTGCATCTCCCACAATTACCGTGTTATTAACAACAAAGTCCTCAATTGGCCCAGAAACCCAAATCGGGGCAAAGACCTTCCGAGTTATAGAATATCCCCTACCCTTTGAGTTCATGAATGAATTAATTGCGTCCGCTGGGTTAATTCCTCTACCAGCAACTCCTACTCTGCCTACGCCATCGTCTACAGGTATGATCCAAGCGAAAAAACCAGGATATTTGTCATTATCAAAATTAATTTCAACAATTTCTGCCTTTATCCATGATGCATATACTTCGTATTGAGCAGATTGAAGTATACCACCCCTGTGCTTTCGTAACACGGAGCTCACGCCTCTAGAATCTATGAGGTACCGACACCGGAATTCGCCATCAGAGGTCCGTACTGTCTTGATAGATCCGCAGGTATTATCGCCATCCTCAGACAGCTGCCTCTCGTCTGATGCCCAACGCACAGAACACCTGGTCCTTATTTCTGCTCCATTTCTTTGAGCTTGAAGAGCTACTTGCTTATCTAAGGAGCGGCGATCAATGGAAATGACCTTTTGGTTGATGCTGTCTATGACGAAGGAACTTGATGGAGAGAAAACTCTAGCCTCTCTTATCTTACACTCAATCACACTACTCCCCGGTAGTACTCGTAACCTTTTCAGGCCTTCTAAGCTGACCAAACCTCCACAATGCTGAGGGGTTCCGATTTCGGGATCTTCCTCGAACACGACGACAGAGTTATTTGCAGCGGCCACCTCTCTTGCAGCTAAAAGCCCTGATATGCTGCCGCCTGCTACTATCACATCGTAATAGTTTGACATCATACAGACAGGCAACTATTTCTTGATCTGTTAATTAAGGTATACACCTGAGCTACAAGCAAGTAATAATAGTAAGAAGAGATCTTAGGATGGGATTAGGAAATATTGCAATCATGGTCGCTCACGCAGCCGTTCTCAGCGCTGAAAAATCGAGGCTGACAGATTTCGCAGTTTTTACTAGATGGCTAGAGTCTGGACAAGCAAAGGTTATTCTGAAAGTTCAAAGCCTTGAGGAGCTAGTTGAGTTGAGACAGACTGCAGAAGATCTTTCCCTATCAGTTGTCTCAATTCATGGCATTGACCCAATGCAAGCGATAAAGAGCACATGGACTTGTATATGTATAGGGCCGGCAAAATCTATCTTGGTCGATAGGGTAACAAGTCACCTTAAATTATTATAGATTCGATAGCTCAAACATATAATAGTGGAAAAATTCTAAACAATAGGCAGAGGGGGACTCCTTTCAAGTTTGATAGCTGTAATCATTGAAGTAGTCGGATTCTGAGGTAATATGGTTCATGAGAATTGTGGTGTAGTAGGGGCTTACTCACTGAACGATTCAAATGTCATACCCATAATAATAGACTCTCTGAGGGCGCTTCAACACAGAGGCCAAGAATCCTGGGGGCTAGCAATCCCAAACAAACTGCCGCTAAAAAAACTTGGACTCGTGTCAGAAGCTGCATCAGAATTTCCCTTAATCGTAAGAAACTTCAAATCCAATGTTGCGATAGGTCACGTCCGTTATTCAACTTTTGGCAGGAGCACTTTGCAGAATGCACAACCTCTGAAGGTAAAAGATCTATGTGTAGCGCATAATGGCACCATAGCTAATGTCGAAGAGCTCTCAACTATGATGGGTGGCTGCAGCTTTACCCCACAAACTATGAGCGATACTCTTATCGCAGCACAGCGTCTCGTATCTCACTTGAGCAATAGGTCAGGAAATTTCACCAAGGCGATTGCTGTTTTGAAGAATGAAATGGTGGGCTCATTTTCGTTTACAATCTTGACTGACTCAGGATGTGTTTATGCTGTTAGAGACCCAAAAGGCTTCCGCCCACTCGCCATCGGATATCATAAAGAGACTAACACTAATGTAGTCGCGTCCGAGTCATGCGCATTTTCGGCGATTGGAGCTCATTTGAATCGAGATATAGAGCCAGGTGAAATTGTAAAGCTGAGCAAAGAAGGAGTAGACTCTGAACAATTCGCAATTGACAAGCCACATTCTCATTGCGCATTCGAATACACTTACTTTGCTCACCCAAGTAGCATAATGGAAGGCATCTGCATCTACTCTGCGAGAAGAAGAATAGGGAAATATCTTGCTAAAGAGTTTCCTTTACCGGATGCTGATCTGGTTATTCCGGTGCCTGACTCCGCTAGGCCTGCAGCTTTGGGGTACTCTCTTGAATTGGGGATACCCTTCGAAGAGGCCTTGCTTAAAGACAAATATAGCCGGCAAGGCCCTATGCGAAGTTTCATAGAGCCTTTTCAAGAAAGCAGGAACGAAATTAATAAGGGCATTCTTCCTATCCGTGAGATTATTGACGGAAAAAACGTGGTGGTCGTCGACGATAGTATCGTAAGGGGCAATAGCTCGAAGTCAATAGTTAGGATCCTTAGATCTGCTGGTGCCAGAAAAATTAGCATGATCATTACGTATCCTCCAATTCGCTATCCTTGCTACGCCGGTATCGATTTTCCATCACAAGAAGAGTTACTAGCCTTTAAACACTCAGCGAGTGAAGCTGCTAGTTCAGTATCAAACGTAATAGGTGCAGATTATGTTGCTTACAATACAACCACTAGTCTTGCACGAGCTATCGGTATTTCCAAGAAAGAGTTATGTTTTACCTGTTCCACTGGCGATTACTCTAGCCTTGGAATAACACCGATTTTCAAGTCGAGACGACAAGTAAAGGGGGAAGACTAGCAATTTCATTCAATGGCTATCCTTTGTTAATTCTCTTTTATCCTTTCTAATCAGCCTAATAATCAGGTGGTACCAATAATCAACACTTAAAAATAGGGCAAGTAGACTATTTCATGATGCCGGCCAGAAAGAAGACGGCCTTAAAATTGAGGTTGATAAAGCGCACAATGCAAAATAAAGCTGTTCCAGCTTGGGTTATAATTAGAACTCATAGACACGTAAGAACCAATCCAAAAAGACGCCTATGGCGCAGGACAGATGTTAACGTCGGATAATATTCGAGGTCTAGAAAATAGATGTCTTCTGAAGAAGTAACACAAATTCAAACAGTGAATCTAGGTAAAGCATGGATAACACCTCGTTATAGGAGAACAGATCGAGTTGTAAATATGATTAGAGATTTCGCGAAAAAACACATGAAAAGCGATGATGTCAAGCTCGATCAGGACTTGAACCGTCAGATCTGGAAGAGAGGGAAAGCAAATCCTCCTCGCCGAGCTCGGCTAAGAATGGTCAAAGATGACGACGGCACGGTAGTGGTGTCTCTTTATGATGAACTAGAAAGGGATGAAACAAAGCAAGGAGGGAAGGATAACCAATCAATTGATTCGGAAAAAGGCTCAGGTTCATCCAAATGATATTTGTAGATTGCCTTTCGTTGACGAGCTAATGAAATATTCCTTACTCGATATTCGGAATTGTTAGTTCTATATCTGGAGAGCTGTCGAGATCGTCCCAATCCAGAGTGTTTTCTTGGGGTATAATCTGAGCAATAGGATCGTAATCATCGAACCTTGTAGTTTTCTCTACCGAAGCAAGTAGACTAACGTTCATTTTGTCACCGTCAGTAACTACTATTGAGACACCCGGCGTACTGATGTCAGTGAAGATTTCTTTCAGATTGTTAACAATTGAGTTCAATAGACCTACAGATACCTTCTTGCCACCCATGACATAAAGCAAAGTGTTCTTAATTGATCCCGGATAGCCGGTATGGTACATCATTGCAACAGAATCTGCTGTCGCTACTTCTGCACCGTCATTGCTGTCACTGCTGCTCAATAAGCTTGTGCCCAGTTCTTTATAATCTCCTCGACAGACCAAGCCAATAGTTTGGATTAGTGCCTTGTTTGTCTTTTTGTAGCACTGATCTACCTGAATAGCAGGATCGCTTTCTATAAAGGCATCATTGTCTAGTACAATAGTAGCATCAGAGGAGTCTCGTATTCTTTTGAGCGAAATTGCTGCTTGAAAAACACGATCCTTCTCGAATCGAAATGGCATGATGACTATGGAGACTACGGTCTTTTTTGAAGCTTCCTCATGAGCCAGCCTGGAAACAACTGGTGCGATTGCACTCCCGCCTCTTCCAGCCAGATTTGCTACCATAACTAGTGTGTCAAAGCCTCGTAAAGCATCTCTTATTTTTCTCGAGGATTCCTGAGCATACGACCTCAATTTATAACTCGAAGGATTAGCCCACGTCTTCGGATCAATAAGAATAAAGCCATTTCTTTCAACTTTGTCATTTATGTCATTGCTAATTACGATAAATTCTGAATCGGCTTCATTGCATGCAGATCCTGCTATTCTGCTGCCAGCGCCTCCAACGCCTATTACCAGCATCGGACGCATTATTGCTAAGTTCTCTCCCATCACCGCATCATCCATACAGAGGACATGAATCTTAGTTAAGAGTTTTGGTGGTTGCTTAGGGTAAACCTCATAAATTTATCCAATGTTATCGCATTAAATTATAGTTCCGGTTAAAACGTGGCTTGTATTTCCTTCAATTCGCACAAAAAGATTGTCACCTAGTCGAACTGACTCATCGTCACTGGTTGCGATGTGAATGGGTTTGTAGGCATAATTTCTTCCTCCTAGTCGTTTTGTTTCACGAGAATCAATTACAATTTCGCCCTCCCATTTTAGCCAACGTGAATTACGCTTTAGGCCAATTTTATTGGCTAAAGTATGCATCGTCTTAGTCCTTTCCTTAACTAATTCGGAATTTAATTTTTTTAATCTCGCGGCTTTAGTTCCAGGTCTTGCACTATATTTGGAAATATTTATGATATCGGGTTCTGTAATTTCCACAACTTCGAGCGTTCTTCTAAAGTCCTCCTCAGTTTCGGTGGGAAAACCAACGATCACGTCAGTTGCTAGGGTCATCGCAGGTATTTCAGCTCTTACTTCCTTGACCACATCAACAAAAGTCTTGGAGGTGTGTCCTCTCATCATCTTACGAAGCACAGAATCGCTTCCGCTTTGTATTGGTATATGCAAAAATTTGAAGATATTATTATCATCAGAAAGAATTCTTATCAGTCTCTTTTTCAGTGCAGGAAGATGCATGGGGTTCATCATTCCTATTCTGATCTTGAAATCTCCCCGAACGGCAACGCATGATTCGAGAAGATCGACAAGGTCAGAACCAATGTCTCTTCCGTAGCAGCCATTATCGGTTGAACTTAACCATATTTCCTTGCACCCCTCTTGAACGTCGTTCCTAATACGTCTAGCGATATCCCCAATACGATGGCTTTTTAATTGTCCCTTGGCGAGTTTTGTCTGACAAAAGCTGCATAAGCTAATGCAACCGCTTGCTATTTCGATTATACTAACTATTGGATTGAGTCGTAGCCGGGGAAGCAGGATCTTATTTGTTCCAGAATCTTGTAGCATAATGGCCCTTTGTCCTTCGACAGCCTTTTTGACTGCGTCTAAAGTCTTATCTAACGCTTGAGGTCCTAAAAGAGAAGCGGAAGGAAACTTGGCCTCTATCAGGTCTTTGTTTGCCTTTGGAAGGCAGCCCGCTACTATTAATGGTTTTCCAGTATTCACTAGTTCACTGATCCTATGAAGCATCCTATGTTCTGTCGTGTCCTTCACTGAACACGTTACGATGATATTCAGAGAACTTTGGATTTCATTTTTGCCCAGCCCATACCCACCTTCTTTTAATAGTCCGCGAATTGTCTCTGAGTCACCTAGGCTTGAAGTACAGCCATATCCTTCCACCCACACTTTCAAGTTTTTGGGGGGTGTAGTCGTATGGTTAACAGGAAAGGTATGAGTGCTGGTTTTACTGTGAGAAATAGGTTGGTCCTCCAAATAGGCCATTTTTTTGTCAGCGCTTGACTGATAAATAGACATCGATATAACTGGAGCGGCCAGTTAATAGACTTTGCAGCATCGCAGTTCAGGTAAGACAACCTTGCTTGCTCGCTTAGTCGTCGCTACCCAAACTAATTAGAGATTATGCCAGAATCTAGTATCGCTTGGGTAGCTAACAAGAGTCTGTCCACATCGGCTTCTGTGTGCTCATAGGATATTGCACCCATTTTTCCTGGGAGGAAAAATATTTGATGGAGCGCCATTAATGCAAGATGATACCTGTACAGCGATTTCTGATCTGAAAGGGCCACATCGACGGCATTCTTTATCGTCCTCACCTTCTCATTTAGGAAGTGGGTAAGAAAAAGCGAGCCTTCCCCTGTGACGTGGGTATTGATATTCGCTTCGCTAAATATTTTTGTCAGCCCAGATCTAGCCTTTGCTCCAAGACTATCAATCTTGGAGTATATCTCGTCTTTGTTTTCATCTAAATATTTTATTGTCGCTAATCCCGCCTTCATAGTCATGGGATTACAAGAGTACGTCCCCCCACCTATATTGCAGCGAATTTCATTGTCAGTTTCGATTGTTGGATCTGCGAGTGCCATTATTTCCTTCATGCCGCAAACAACTCCAATCGGCATGCCACCACCAACAATTTTGCCAAGCGTAAACAAATCAGGCTGCAAACCATACTTCTGAATGGCACCTCCAATTGATAATCTGAACCCTGTCACAATCTCATCGAAGACAAACAAAATATTATTTTTATGCGCGAATTCCTGTAAACCCCGTAGATAATCGATGTCTGGTGTTATGCAACCTGCGCCTCCAAGAACTGGTTCCAAAAGGATACATGCTATGTCATCGATTACTGATTGCAGGATCTTCAGGGATGAATCTAGATCATTAAATGGTAGGCTCTCAACAAATTGTTCCTCCTCAGCAATGAGACCAGTACCCTCTGGCGAATGGAATGGGTAATTAACACTATGCATAAGGGTAGTATTGAAACCGTGCCATCCCCCTGTAATCTTGGCAATTACACGCCTGTGACTCTTTGCCCTAGCTAGCCTAACTGCATACATAGTTGCTTCGGAGCCGGTGCTGCAAAAGCGCAAAAGTTCTGCACGTGGCATCAGCTTTTGAATCAATTCTGCTAGTTCAAGTGACGTGCCATTAGCTGTTCCGTATATCGTCCCTTTTCTAAGCTGTTCAGACAATGTCCTGACGACGGCTTTTGGTGAATGGCCTAGTATTAGCGACCAGTGTCCCATCCAGTAGTCTGTGTATCTATTGGAATCGACGTCAAAAATAAACCTACCAGTTGCTCTTTCTGAGAAAAATGGGTACGGCTTAAATAATCTGACATTGTGGTTGATTCCTCCGGCGAATAGCTTCGACCCTCTAGCAAAAAGTCTCTTTGAGGTCGGCGTTTTATTCTCGTAGGTAATATCAATCTCATCCTGCCGCATTGTTGAAATTATCGATTCATAAATTTATTATATATTCCTGTTTGCCAGGCCAAGAGACAAGATTTATATTCGAATTTGTTCATCATAACCAGGAACGCAACCTATAAGGCGGCGTTGGTGATGATTTGTGGTCATGGTGCCATCTTGTGATTCACTGACCTCCAGTTGCGCTCATAATATGGGGATTCAATAAACAAATTGTATCCGACATTGGTCACATGATCCGCACAATACTAAGTTGTCCGGCCGTACTCTTTAAGTTAAGAAATTATTGGCTCCGGTTGATCCTGCCGGACCCGACTGCTATCAGAGTGGGACTAAGCCATGCGAGTTAACGTAGCAATACGTAGCGAACGGCTCAGTAACACGTAGTCAACATGCCCAGGGGACGTGGATAACCTCGGGAAACTGAGAATAAACCGCGATAGGTCACAATTTCTGGAATGGATTTTGGCTCAAATCTACATGGCCCCTGGATTGGACTGCGGCCGATCAGGCTGTTGGTGAGGTAATGGCCCACCAAACCTATAACCGGTACGGGCTCTGAGAGGAGGAGCCCGGAGATGGGCACTGAGATAAGGGCCCAGGCCCTACGGGGCGCAGCAGGCGCGAAACCTCTGCAATGGGCGAAAGCCTGACAGGGTTACTCTGAGTGATTCCCGCTAAGGGGATCTTTTGACACCTCTAAAAATGGTGTAGAATAAGGGGTGGGCAAGTCTGGTGTCAGCCGCCGCGGTAATACCAGCACCCCGAGTGGTCGGGACGATTATTGGGCCTAAAGCATCCGTAGCCGGTTCTACAAGTCTTCCGTTAAATCCACCTGCTTAACAGATGGGCTGCGGAAGATACTATGGAGCTAGGAGGCGGGAGAGGCAAGCGGTATTCAGTGGGTAGGGGTAAAATCCTCTGATCCATTGAGGACCACCAGTGGCGAAGGCGGTCTGCCAGAACACGTTCGACGGTGAGGGATGAAAGCTGGGGGAGCAAACCGGATTAGATACCCGGGTAGTCCCAGCTGTAAACGATGCAAACTCGGTGATGCATTGGCTTATGGCCAATGCAGTGCCGCAGGGAAGCCGTTAAGTTTGCCGCCTGGGAAGTACGGACGCAAGTCTGAAACTTAAAGGAATTGGCGGGGGAGCACCACAAGGGGTGAAGCCTGCGGTTCAATTGGAGTCAACGCCAGGAATCTTACCCGGGGAGACAGCAGAGTGAAGGTCAAGCTGAAGACTTTACTAGACAAGCTGAGAGGAGGTGCATGGCCGTCGCCAGCTCGTGCCGTGAGGTGTCCTGTTAAGTCAGGTAACGAGCGAGATCCCTGCCCTTAGTTGCTACTGTTATTCTCAGGAGTAATAGAGCTAATTAGAGGGACCGCCGCCGCTGAGGCGGAGGAAGGAGGGGGCTACGGCAGGTCAGTATGCCCCGAAACCCTCGGGCCACACGCGGGCTGCAATGGTAAGGACAATGGGTTCCGATTCCGAAAGGAGGAGGCAATCCCTAAACCTTACCACAGTTATGATTGAGGGCTGCAACTCGCCCTCATGAATATGGAATCCCTAGTAACCGCGTGTCATCATCGCGCGGTGAATACGTCCCTGCTCCTTGCACACACCGCCCGTCGCTTCACCGAAGTTGGTTCTTGGCGAGGTGGTGTCTAATTGGCACTATCGAACCTGGGGTCAGCAACGAGGGAGAAGTCGTAACAAGGTGGCCGTAGGGGAACCTGCGGCCGGATCACCTCCTTAGTT
>NZ_QURE01000024.1 GCF_009898475.1 Nitrososphaera sp. AFS
TTATTAATGTTGGTTTCCTTTGCTGTACTTTATCGCTATGCCGTATTCTTTAGTGACGGTACACGTAATATGCATCATAGCAACTGTGTTTTTTTTCTTGATAACGCTTTTTATTTTCGTACTGCTTTCAATGGTTGTGCTCTCGTCAAGACCTATCGGAGAAGAGGCAGGAAATCTGATGATTCTGGCACTAATCCCACCATCAATATTAAGCGTTATTTTCCTACGCAAAGTCATAGGAACGATGTATGATCGAATGCAGGAGATGGTGAATAGGCCTACATAGAATGTCTAGATATTTTCAAGTTGGCTCCTCTTGAACATTATAAAAAATTACAAATGCTCTTTAAAAACAGGATCGCTGATCCCAAGAGACTTGAATGCCTCCAACCTTTGGCGGCACGCAAAGCATGTACCACAATGCCTTCTACTTTTTCCATGGCAACTCCATGTCAGTTCGAGTGGGACATGTAAGTTAATGGCTAACCCGACAACTTCTTTCCTGCTCATTTTTCCAACTGGAGTCAGTATCATACACGGGTCATGACCAGAAATGGGTGACCCCTGCTTGAACAATAAGTTTATTTTATCAATATAATCGGAGGTTGCATCTTTGAAAAAGGTTCCGTCATGGTCGTTATGACCTCCTATAATCCACTTTATCCCTAGTGACTCTGCAAAATGTGCGGCAATAGAGTAAAAGATCAGATTCCTTGAGGGGATATAGGTTGGCAACCTGTCGTCTTGATTTCTTTTAACGGTTTTTCCCAAGTCCGAATATTCCCTGACAAATGGGATGTCTATCTCCAGTAAGCTTTCAAAACCTGCGGCTTTGGCAATTTGAAGTGCAGCCAGCTTTTCTTGCTTTGCCCTGTCGAAACAATTGAATGTTATCAATGAGACATTAGTAAATTTGTTCTTTGCCCAGTACAGACAGGTCGCAGAGTCAAGCCCACCAGACAGTAAAACTAGCGCAGCTTGAGCATTTTTTTTACGGCATCTATTTCTGCAAGCATATGTGCACCCTTGTTTACACCCTCGTAAATATACACTCCTAATGCTTCTACGTTTGAAGGCATCTTTGGTGCCAACAGTTTTATTATTTGCGTTGATAGGGTTTCTACCGTTGCTTCACCAGACAACAAAAATGTTGTATTTTTTGGCAGTTGCAAGTTGAAGTATCCGCGTGGTCCTTTGAATGAAACAAAATAATGGGTGGCATCCTCTTTTTGCAAGTATTTCTTGCTAATAAAGAATTTGTGATCAATTGCATTCAGAGTTTCTTTGATTATTTTTTTTGCGTCTCCAAAGTCAACAACAATGTTGTTTTCCATGCGACCTATAATCTCCACCATTACTGTAGAGGTGTGACCGTGCAGTATGGAACACTTATCAACCAGGGGAAGGATATGTGCGTAATCAAATGCCAAGGACGGATCCTCGATAAAGATAGACCCGCTTTCTGTACTTGAACCATGATCATAATAAAAAGGTGAGTCCAATTCACTAACTTTGGCCGCATATTTGGAGTGACCAAAGCCGCAAATCTTGAGATGTGGAAGGCTTTTTTTAATCGAATAGTATTTGTTCAGATCTGCTTCTGAGTCTATAACCTCTACATATTTGTCACCAAGCTTAAAATCAACTGTTGTGCTCTTGTTTTGAAGTCCTAATTGGACATCATATTCATAATCTAAGCCCAAGAATGCCAAGATCTTAGAAAATGAATACTCTGCCCTACTCCTGAACAAGTTGCCTTGTTTATCGACATATTTAACATCTTTATCGAGCACAACCCTTTCCATTGAGAGAACTAGAGAAGGTGCTGCGACATATAAATTCACTCACACACCCAGATGACTTAAATTCTCCCTTATGGCCAGTCCCCTTCTTCAGTTAATTAGAATTCACTTGACTCGGTGAGGGAATAAAAATGGTATTTTTCTGGGTAACACCTGCAGCGGGTGGTGCAGTTGACACATTTTCATTAGTGCCTGTCTTAAATGATTCCGCCCCCATAACACGCATTCTGTCCACAATATCTAGGGCAGCAGCAATTCCGTTCAAATGGTTGGATGAAGAGTCCGATGAGCCATTAGTTATGTGGAGTATAGGAGTGGCAATTATGAAAGGTGTCTTGTCATTGTTATTTGGAAGTTGGGGCTGTTGACTAGGAGAAATTTCCGGAGTAAGCGGGGTAGAACTGGAGGTATTTTTCTGAGCGTTGGGCACGCTAACCTTTGAACTGTTCACTATTTTCTGAGCGGTTGGAACGCTAACTTTTAAACTGCTCGCTATATTGACTGGCGCGGTTGATGCAGGGATTGTCACTTTTCCAGTAGCAGGCGGTGCAGAACCGGTACTAGCCTCGCCAAGAGCAGTTGGGATATAAACTCTTCCATTGATCTTACCATTGATGTTTTCCAAACTGGTACTAACGTTCTGTTTTGGGATTAATGGCATTGACTCATGCGGCTGCAATCCAGACTGTGGACTATTTGAGATATTTGCAGATGCTAGAGGCATAGATTCTGGTCTATTGGTCGAATTAAACACGTTGTTTTGAGCTCCGAAAATCGGAATGGGATGAATAGTATGGCTAACACCAGTTACCGGAACAACCTTTAATGCCTTCGTTATCGAATTATTCTGATACCCAGGGGCAGATGCACTTAACGTCACCCTATAAGAACCACTTGCGTTACTGTTTCCTGCAATGAGCCACGAGTATCTGACTTTGCCCTTATTGTCTGTCACTCCTTCCAATTTCTTAGAGACACCTGTCGGGTCAACAATTCTACCAAAAACTGTTGCTCCCGCGAGTGCATGGGATTTATTCCCATCTGTAACACCTAAAGTCATGTTTTCCCTCTCACCTGGTTGCGCGACACGTTGCGACATATGGATGGACATTGCCAATGGACTTTTACTGTTAGCACCTTTAAACCCAGGGCTAGACACCGGCTTTTCGGAATTGTTAGATACCTGATCCATAGAATTACTCTGACTTTTACCTTTATCATTGCTGCTGGGAGCACTTGAAGAATGCCCACTACCTGAAGTGTTATTCTGGTGGGTACTAGTTTGGCTTTTGGCGACTATGCCGGCAGTGGAGAGCAGGGTAGCTGCATCGACTTTTGTTAGCTGAGTAGGCTGACTCTCTTCTAAAGTTCGATTTTTATTCAAGACATTACCGGCGGTCGTTCTGACGGCGGATTGACTTATTGGTTTTGTATCGTTTGTCTTTACCGTCTTGACTTCTGCGGGCGCGTGAGTTTGAGGAGACGGTTGGGCAAGTTTCTCATTTGTGTAAGCTGGGCTACTTGCACTATTTAATTTAGCTCCTGGACTTGAAATCCCTGTAAAGTTTAGGCTATAGAACTTTGCGAGCATCGATGCTCCATTAGCAGCGGTACTATTGTTACTTTCGCAGGCCAATTTTGAAGTGACTTTATTTGTTCCAATCTTAATTGATGTATAAGATGGAACTAGATAATACACCCATGTTGAATAATCGCTTGAATTATTATTACCAGCACCACTGAGGGCCTTGTGATAAGGTTTGATGCCGTTCACAATGACATACACATTGCAATGCAATAAGTCACTGTGATTCGAAATGCCGTTTATCTTTAGACTATTTGTATTCGCTGGGATCTGCTGGCCTCTAGTCGGTGATGTTATCTTTATTCCGAGTGGATTTGCAGCCTGCTGCGCATTTGCAGAGTTAGCTAACATAGTGGAAATTAGCAGAATTGAGATAAGACCAGACAAACAAACTGATTTGATAATCAATACAGATTGACGCCTCCACATTGATTCTCACAGCGCACAATGTTAAACAAATGACATTCGCTGAAGCCATAAAACGCGGTTAAAGCACTTTCCGTTAACTCTTTCCAAGTACGGTCTATAACTCGGTTCCACATTGAATTAACAATTATAGTATAGGCCATTTCGATCTTATCACCTGCTACACATATTATATGAAATTCGATTAAGGCTCCAATAAAAAAAACTCAATCGAATTTAATACTCATATATTTAGATGTTATAATACAAATGAACTATAAGAGTCAATTTAGCTATAGCCTGTTCAGGATGCATTCTTAATGAAATTTTATAATTAGACTAGACTAGCCGGTTGGTATGGATAACTGCCATATAGTTGTAATAGACTCTTAACCGACAAAGATTGAAAATTTAGGTTCCACGAAGTTAAAATGAATAATCCATCTTACGTTATATAATGCTTGGATTAATGATATGCTTTTAATCTGTTGGACCAGGTGATGAATTAGGAATCACAATCGTCTTTGGAGTTTAACATCTAACAGACTGTGTTTGCCATCTATATGCTATTGGATTTCATCTAATTAAATTGTCTTAAACACCATCGTGCTGAATGCGACAAAAAACAAAAACAAAAACAAAAGATAATAGTCCAAAATCCCCTTTAAGACACAGCTTTACAACACCCATACTGGTTATAGTAGATGAAAAATGTAGATCAATTTCGTCCTATTCAGAAAATAAGAGCTCGTTAACTGTGTAACAAAATAAGGTGTGGTTAGGAATAAAGTAGTTGCTGGCCAGATCTCTTGTGTTCTTGACATCCTGCAAGCGTGCTTGATTTTTGTTAGGTCTTCAAATTCAAATAACAAGCTTCGGCCCTTTCAAGATCACTTCAGTTGATGCTACTAATATAATCGCCCTATAGAATCTACCATAGTCTGAATATATCAGAGTGGTACTACTAACAATACATCTGATTGACTTCAAATATAATATTTGAAAGAAACTTTGAGTGTTGGACTTGGATTTGCAATATCTTTATTCTGCTCGTGGTCATGCTTTTATTATAGGTCTGCAAATTACATGCTACCAAAGCAATGTCTGATTCCAACATCATCAATGCTCTTCAGAATGGTAATTGCAATGGCGGGGTTTGTCAATCCCTCTCGTGTATAAATGGTTTGTCAATCGAGTTCATCTCGGACCATACCCCGTGTTTCCTCCCGTGTCTTCCAAAGCCCTCTTTATGAACCCTTAATATAGTTTAGCTGTAGTCGCATCCTAGCCTTAATTTTGCAACATAGTCAGTAGATAATGATAATCCTTTGTTTTGAACAAACTTCGAAAAGTCAACGAAGATCAAAAACGAGGATTTAATATTAAGCAGCCGGTTCCAAAAATGCTAATTCTCAGTCCATGGGACTGCATTGACCAATCTAGCCGAATCACATTTGGCCTGCGATCTTAACACAACGAACCATTCCTTGTGAGTAGATTTAGGCGGCATCCAGCAATTTGCAGAATGCCGCCACGGGGTTTCTGATATCTGTGGTGCCGAGAATCAAGAGTATCCCAGCTGCCACAGGTAGCGCAGAGATTTTATAAAAGCAATTTGATACGTTCGACGAATGTACCTCAACGTAAACAACAGTAGGATTTTTGGAAGAGCAACGAATTTGCAGTCAGTAATTTGGAGTAGCGTGCTAAATCAGGTTGTCTTATTGTACAATCTCTAATTCATTGCTCTTTCCTTTTTTTCGTTCACGAAGACTCAAATAAAGAAACAGAAAAATGAAGTACAATCTTATGCGAGTTTAGATATGCGTTTATTTTTGTATCCGCCCTAATCGAGTCATTCTAGCCATGCGCTACTGAGTTCGGAAAACGAACAATAGGCTGATGGAAAATTGAGATATTGCAGGCATAAACAATACTTGTCACTGAACGATCGGTTAAATGGATTAAAGTTGGCGTACACTTCAGGTTAGAATTGTGATGGTGATGGTGATGGCTGAAACTGCTGTTCGCATATGCGGAGTAAGAAATTGATGTTAATATTAACATAGGCATTGATGTTGCGGCGAGTGCTGCAAAAGCGAATATAATTAGCTCGGTTGTTTCCATTGTTTTGCTTTCAGGAAATATCATTTATAGGAACTTGGTCTGTCTTCTTTAGAACCAAGTAGTAAGCTAATCTAAGCTTGTTTATTGAAGATGAAGTTTGACAGAAGATTCGATTAAAGATACTGTTTGAATAAAACGGTCCCTTTAAAGGTACACATACTCTAAACTTTTATGCTTTAAATGCCAGTTGTTGGCATCAACGCACACACAAAACACTGAATTGGAGTCAGTATTCAAATCGCTTCAAAAAATTGAAAGGTTATTACCTGAATCCTGTCCTCTTCTATTCTTGTGCTTGCAGCTAAAGACTTCTTTTAGGTCTGGAAAGGAGCTCCATTCCTTTTTCCGTGCTTGGCAATGGCGCTTGTCTCCTTCATGAATTCATTTTCTAAAGTTGGCAGCTTTATTGTAGACATCAATTTCATATAAGCTGTAGTGAATGCTTTGCGCCTATCTTTAGTTAATCGCAGAAACAGGTATATACCTGCCGCTATGGCTGAAATCAAGAGACAGAACAGTACTACCGACCAAGGAGATGAAGGTTGAGGTTGTTTGGGCTCTATCTCAAGGGGACTGGTAACCTCTAATTGATGGATATTCTTCAGGCTATCACTATATGTTATTTTTAGCAACACAGGATAAGTACCTGTGACGGGAATGCCAGCAGCTCCTAGACCACCGAATTGAATAACTGAAGAATTATCTCCAGCGTTTGTTTGAAATGCAGACTTGTCTTTGGCAGTCTCGTAGGCTGTCAATTTGCTTAGACTAGTAGACCTAGCAACTAATAGATGCACAGCTTGTAAAGGCATAGAGAACGAACGAGGAAAACTTGAAACGATATTTCCAAGATATCTGGTAGAATTCGCAGTAAGAAAGGTTTCTGGATTATTATTGGGTGAGGAGGACGAGGGTAACGAGATTTGAGCATGTGATTGGGGTTGGACTTGTTTCACCATCTCTACGCTGGCATAGAGTGCCGGGGTGTTTCCCTCATTCAAAATGTTTCCGACAAGCGTGGGAGTGCTTCCGTTAAATTCAACCCTAAGATCATTCAACTTCAGCTGGATGTCACCGACTACCATCGCACCTAAATCGAAGTTGGCTGATTTCACCTGGTGATCATTTTGAATGTATTTTATTACCACAGTAAACACTACAGGATTATTCATTAGTGATACAGGTGCAAATACTTGGGTGCTAAGCACTTGGCCTGAAGAGGATGCAATAGTTGGAATATTCCAGCTTGAAGGGCCCAAAATTTTGACTAAACTATTCTGCGGAGTTAATGAAACTGCTAGGTCAGTTATTGAATTCTGCCCGGTGTCTGAGGCAGGTAATGGAACAGCGTTGTCATTATTTATAGCAAAAGTTACGTTTTGAATCCTTCCGGCGGCTATTTGGATCAGCGATGGACTCGTGTTATGCAGTGTGCTTGAATTTGAAAGCTGCAATTTTGAAATGCCATTTTCAGTATTAGCTGTGTCTGATGGTGCGCGAATAAACGATGCAATGGTTGTTAACTCTCCTCTTCCTGATGTCGTCATTGGAGAAATTGAAAGTGGAATTGAAGGGGATGATGGGGATGAGGATGATGGGGATGAGGATGATGGGGATGAGGATGATGGGGATGAGGATGATGGCTTAGACCAGACTGAGGAGATATTGGCAATATTTGAAGTCCGATAATTTGACTTATGCTCTTCTTATTGCCATAGGCATCATTGTATGCAACTTGCAAATTTAATGTCTGAACTGTTCCTGCTCCCGCGATACTTGGATAGATCACAAGTGTGACCTTCGCAGATCCGCCAGGAGATATGGACCCAATATTAAAAACCTTAGAACCAAGAATCACGGTGGACGAAGAGGGGGCCTGAGGTGCGATACCAGTGGTTACATTGGTCCCGACTGTGACTGTGGTGCTAGATGGGGTGGTACTAGTTAACCCAGCAAATGAAACTATTACTCCGCGGGCAGTAGCAGAGCCGACATTTCTAATGGTCAGCTTGACTGCATTGGGATTTCCAGGAATGAGATTTAGAGTCTGAAGCAAGGAAGAGGAATTAACAAAGGACGTAAGGTTCGATAACGAGGAAATAGAAGGCGATGAGGTGGTTACGTCCAGTATGACTTTACCACTTATCTTAAATGGCACTGTTATAGTGGCAGTTCTAAATTGTTTTTGTCTTAACTCAGTAACTTTCACATAGCCAAGTTTCATAGATGCAGTGTACTGATTTCCTGCTTGAGCGCTACTCAGAACCTTAACCGGAAAGTATAGAGTGAATGCGCCACCAGGATTAACGACTCCGTCGTAACTAGATAACGCAGTGTATGGATTGGAACGGGGAATGCTACTATGTTCTGGCGTAAGGACCGGCTCGAACCCTTGAGGAAGTTGCAAAGAACTCGTTATTCCGGTAATGGCTGAAAAGCCTTCATTAATAAGCACTACAGCAAGCAGTGACTGGCCCTCGCCAGGCCCCACCTCTTGTTTTATTACAGGGAGTATGCTCTCTCCTGGTGTTCGCGAGGAGGTCGTGCCAGCAACAAATTGATCTTGCGCTGTGTTGTAAGTCCAATAAGAGTTGACGAAATTTACCTTAACTGGTCCCCGTATGTTAGTAAAATTCTGGACTATACGGATAGTAGTGAAATTAGATCTCGCAGCTGTCACATTAGATGGTTTGGTACCATTAGCGGAAGCAGTAGCATTAGCATTAGACGATCTAGCAACATTCGTGGTGCTAGAAGGATCATGTACACTAGAACCTATACCACTTGTATGGACTGGTTTGAATGAAGACTGACCCATGGAGAGTCCTGGAAGCGAATCTGACCAAATTTTTAATGCTTGTTGTTGTTCCTGGGGAATTGTATTACTCGATGTTCTAGCTAAAAGTGTCCCGGTTAAAGTAGTAGATCCCAGAAGGATCGTGATTAAGCTTATTGCAAGTATAATATTACCTCTTAAGTTCGGAGTACTATTATTTCTAACATACCAACGACTGGACATATCGAAAGTGTCGAGGTTCTAATTATTATAAAGGTCGCTTAATTCTTAAAAAAGACGGTACCTAGCAACAATCTAAAAGAACTCTTGGATATGTTTGTATACCTATTACTTTTCTGACAAAAGCCGACTAAAATTTTGTAATAAGCTTTGACGGCGACTTTTGACCTCTGCATACATCGGGCATACGCATCGATTTCAGGAAGTTTGAATGGAAGGCACAGTACATACAACTTTTATGCAAACTATCGTTGGCACTCATGAATCTGCCTATTTTGCATCTTGGCATTGTGTTAAAAGATTAAATTGACAGATGAGAGTCAGAAAAAGCCTTGGATGGTGTGTTCGTCGAATGTATCATATAGTTTTATAGGAATTGCGGCTTTTGGATCAATACTAAGCAAAAATTTTAGAGGAAACAGTAAATAATGTCAACCGATCAAACAACAGATGTCGTCAAGGAGGTAGTTAAGGCTTGATTCCTAGTGCAAGTTACGAGGCTTACAGCTCTGAGGCTACTTTGGCTGTTGAGAAGCTAACAAAAGTCTATGATTCGTCAATGGGCAGGGTGATCTCACTAAGTAACGTTAGCTTTTCTGTAAATAGAGGCGAGTTTGTAGCCGTAGTTGGACCCTCGGGCAGTGGAAAGTCAACCCTTTTGAACATGATAGGTGCTCTTGACAGGCCAACCTCGGGCAAGGTATTCATGAATGGAATAGATATCTTTTCGTTAAATGATTCCCAAATTGCTGAAGTAAGGAACAGTACTTTGGGCTTCATTTTTCAATCCTACAATCTGATCAATCGAACATCTGTTTTGAAGAATGTAGAATTTCCTGGGATTACAGGCGGCATGAGCGACGCTGATAGAAGGAGGAGAGCATTAAAATTGTTGAATTTCTTGGGAATAAAGGACAAAGCAAAATTCAAGCCTACAAATCTTAGTGGAGGTCAGCAACAGAGAGTGGCCATAGCAAGGGCCTTAATGAATGATCCAAAGGTGATCCTTGCAGATGAGCCTACTGGGAACCTAGATACAAAAACAGGAAATGATGTATTTAATCTCATGACACTTTTGTCACGAAAATTTAAGAGGACCATAATCATGGTTACACATAACCCCGAACTTGCTGAGGCAACTGACAGAGCCATACATATCAGAGACGGGAAAATAGAAAAGGAAGTCATAAATGTTGAGAGACATTAAGTTACGGGATAAAAAACTTGTGTCGTGCATAACTCTGCTGTGCGCCGTTGCCCTAGTATCAGGCACCATAATATTGCCTGTAATGACGGGTGTATCGTATGCAGGTTCTTTTTCAGTTCTACCAGTTTCAACTTCCTCTAATACTGCGAGTTCCAATTTACAATTAATTTCGCATAGTGAGTCACATGTCGATCCACCCCTACTGGCACCGGCTGTCGCATCACCCATATCCTCTTCATCTCCAACCAACATCCAAATAACTGCTGGGAAAGTACAACAAATAAGCTTCAACGTCAATACCAACAATGCCGTTAGTGGGCCTTTCATGGTTCCATCAGTATTAACGAATTTGGCTGTGACTCTGGCTTCACAAAATACGTCAGTAAGAATTTTGGGGCCTTCAAGCTGGAGCTTGCCCAGTATACCAAGTTCTGGGAAGGTATTAACTACAGACGTCTTTGCATCTACATCTCTTATCAGCAGCCCAGTATTTTTTACAGTCTCTATACAATATATCCAAAATAACCACGATGTGAAATCAGCATCTTTTAACCTGGGGGCTATTGTGGTTGGATCTATACAGTTAAGCACAAATAGCTTAGGCATCAGGTACATCGGAAATACACCTAATTTGGTAGGCAATGTACTAAACGAAGGAAACACTCCCGCCCAATTTGCTAGCGTCGAAATGGTTAAACAACCTAACGACCAATTTCCATCTACATCAAGCAGGCAGCTCAGCGGTATTTTATTACCTACTTCTTCGCAATACTTGGGTAACATTGCCGTGAACTCACCGGTACCCTTTAATATTCCCCTGCAAGCTGTTTCATCCCCAAAGGCTCAAAATTTGAACAGTCCTTCTAGCTTACCACCAGGAAGGACTTTCACTCCTGCTTTCGCCAAAACTGTTCTGGAGCAACCAAATGATGCGAGCGTAACAGGAACCAGCAATACGCCTGCCCCTGGAACTTATCCCGTCTCAATTCGTGTTACATACGTAGATGATCTCAAGAATACCCGACAAGCAATCATCAATGGCTCGGTGAATGTGCCCAACATGCAGCTAGGGTCCACTGCTCCTGCAAATACTGATAGTAACAATACACAGGGGGGGAATAATCTTCCAGCACAACTCGATTCCCAGTTGAGTTCGACAAACGGATTCGTTGATGCCTACTGGGCATCCAACACTGCAAGAGTTACAAACGGTAACGGAACCATAACTTCTTCATCGTTGCAGGCAACACCTGTACCTGTTCAGCAAGAGGTAGGACCAGGTGATGGTCAATCGATTCTTGCCGTAGAACTCACCAACACTGAATTTTCGACTATTAATGGTATAACTGCCTACCTCACGTTGCCTCCCGGATTTTCTTCTACCACCGGCGGACTGGTACCTCGCATAGTTAGCACCACGAGTGCTCCAGCCTCTCCAAATCAAGCACAGCAGATTCACCAGCAAGAGATCGCAGTTGCAACTTATAACAACGTAGTTACCGCCGGTCAAGTGTACACAATTTATTTCAAAGTGAATGTCGATAAAAGTGCAACGCTAGGAAGACATTTGGCTTCCCTTACATTATATTATTTTAGAGTACCCGAGCTTCAACCTGGGCTATATCGCACGCAGAATTTTGCGGTCCCATTTGTCCTTCCAGGCAAAGTGATTCTTGATACTGTACCCACTACTACTTCACTTAATCCAGGCGTTTCAAATGTGGCAAAGATACTACTAACCAATATGGGCACTGCAACTGCTCACGGTGTTGTTGCCACTATTACTAGCATTACTGGTAACAGTATTAGCAGCAACGCTGGCAGTAGTACAACCTCCTCATCCTCAGGCGGTGGTACTAATTCTACAGCAACAACTCCTGGCGCCCAGATTACGACGATCACTCCGCCTTCTACAATTCCAACTGTAAATATTGGAGCCAGAACTTTTAACATTGGAACCATACAGGCTAACGGCAAAGCTGAAATAGACCCTATAATTTACCCATCATATTCATCTGGTGGAACTTTACAAAATCTAAATTTGCAGCTAACTTACACCAATTCTGTTGGTCAAGCACTTTCATCTTCATCTTCAGTGGGGTTTTTGGTACAACCTACTCCTCCTCAAGCTGGTATAACTATCAACCCGTTTGCTGGAATGACAGTGAGTCCGAGCCCGTCAACAGGCAAGTTCAACAACAGTACTTCAAACTCAACATCGACTGGTAAAGCAACTAACGCGACAAGTGCGACTAGTACGAATGGCCTTACCACACATTCTAGTCGCCAGCTGTCATCAGGTGTGAACTCTACTAAACCAGGCAATCCAGTTGTTTCCCATTCAAACCAAGGACCTGCTAATAACTTGAGCTCGAAGAATCCTAGCCTTAATCAAAATCATAGTAGTAACTCAACTTCTGGCATATCTGTCTCTCCAGCAAGCTTCGATGCCAGTCTCGTACCCAAGGCTTTTGCATACGACAGAGCATTAAAAAATAATAACAACAGCAGTGGGTCACATGCTGCCCAACCCAAGCATGGATTCTTGGGGGTAGCAGATACTGCCTACAGTCAGAAACAAGATCCCCCTGCCGCAACTCCCGGCGTTCATAGAGGTACAGCGGAAAGCATAAACCCCAGCCAACAAGCGAATAGCAGCTCCTTGATACTTGTTGCAGGCAACACCGAGAATATGCAATTTAGCGTCTCTAATAACAATGATTTACCAATTACAAACGCAGTAATATCAATTGCTTCCGAAACTGCTGGCCTCAAAATTGTAGGAGACACCCTATGGAGTTTACCGAGTATGGCTCCTCATACTACACACATCTTTGCTACAAAAACATTCGCATCGACGACACTAATCGCTCAACCTGTCTCATTTCTTGTGACCATGCAGTACATATCTCAGGGACAATCACAAATTGGTTCATTCACACTAGGTGGAACTGTTATTGGAAGCATCAAAGTCAGTGCTAACGGTTTAGGCATTAACTATATCGCTGGTATACCCAATCTAGTCGGAAATTTGCTAAATGAAGGGAATACTATAGGGCTCTATACTACTGTTCAACTCACTAATCAACCATTTCCTGCTAATGGTACGGCAGGTAATGGTCAGCAGCAACAACAACATCACCACGGTCAGGCTGGTGCCAATAGCCCTGGTAATACCCAGGGTGCCTCATCTTCGGCTGACGCTTCTCGTACAAACTCTCCAGCGTCTAGCCTTCCACCGCCACAGTATTTAGGTGATCTTCAACCTGACTCACCTTTACCGTTCAGTATCCCTCTTACTGTAAACGTGAATAATACGGCTCCTGGAGTTTATCCGGTTAAACTACAGGTCACATATAGCGATGACTTGAAAAATAGTCACACAATCTATTTGAATAACAGCGTTCAGATCGTCCCACAACCAACCCAAGAACGCACAGGACAAAGCGCAGGGATCCTCGGACTGTTAACAGGCACTGGTGGCGGTCATGCCGGTGGTGGTCATCGTGGCGGTGGCGGCGGCAGCCGTGGACTCCTTGGGCTTCCTTTGTTATTCTGGATAGTGATTATAGCGATAATCATAGTAGTTTTGCTGTATATCAGAAGACGAAGGAAGAGATCCAGGGCCGCCTTCTTGGCTGCCACGGTACCGGATGAAGCTGGACCTAGTGAAGATATTGAATCGTTGATTGATGGATCGCACAAGTCTTTAGATCCTAAGAAAGAGGAGTGACATAAAATGAAATTTGATATTCGATATGATAATATTGAGGAAGGGAGATTTTAAGCCTATGGGTTTAAGAGAGGATTCCCTCAAAAGCGACGGAAATTCAGCTCCAAACCCCAAATCACGGCTTAAGGCCGCAAGGGCAGTACCTGCCGCTTCCAGAATACGAAAGAAGAATGGTAGTAAGAATTTTAAACAAATTTTCGTCTTATCTTTTGATGCTCTGAAGGAAAGGAAGGCAAGATCTGCTTTAACGATATTGATGGTTGTTGTTGGTGGTGGTTTAATGATTGCTATTAATGGTATGAGCGCAGGTCAGAGTGCTTTTGTAACCAAGCAATTAAACTTCTTAGCTCCTAATATAATGTTTGTCAGCTCCGGCCAGCACGGATTTCGTGGTCCTGAAGGTCCACCAACTATTATCTTTAATTCAGAAGTTGTAAATCGAATAAAGTCACTGCCGTATGTACAACAAGTTATTCCAGAGTACCAAGGACAGCTACAACTAAATGCCATGGGCAATGTTGAGAATGCTCAAGTTATGGGAATGGATCCAACCAAACTTGTGGTAATTGCTCCTTCTTTGCAGCTGGTACCTGGCTCTTCTATTCAAGCAAATAATCCCGCAGGCATATTAGTAGGCGACAGCGTAGCCAATCCTCCAGGATTGACAACTCCGTTTGTGACAGTGGGTCAAACTGTGAAGGCAACTTATTCATATGCTGATCCCACTACAGGAAAGCTCCTAACAGCATCAAGAAGTTTTGTGGTGACTGCTATACTAGCACCTACAGGCAATAACCAAATTGACAAAGCAGTAGTAATTAATGAAGCAACTGCTAATTCTCTATTCCACAAGTCTGGGAAATATGATTCAATGGCTGTTGCTGCAATATCTGGTGATTATGTTGATGCAGTACAACAAGAGATTACTAGCATTTATGGCAGCAACAATATAGGAGTGATTACACCAAAGGCAATCCTGCAGACAAGAGAGAGATTTCAAAGCGGAAACAGTGCCTTTATCTTAGATATAGCATTTATTTCATTACTTGTTGGGGCTGTAGGAATAATAACCACTCTCTATACGTCAGTTAATGAAAGAGTAAAGGAAATCGGAACCATGAAAGCTATCGGTGCAAAGAATTCGTTTATTCTTTCTCTGTTTATGAGTGAAGCATTACTGATTGGACTGATAGGGTCAACCTTGGCTATAGTTATGGGGGTGAATCTGGCATACATACTCTCGGGATTTTCTCCAGGAGGTGGAGGACCAGGAGGTGGCGGGGGTGCATCTTCACATATTAGCCCCATATTCATACCACACGATATTCTTAATGTATGGATTCTTTCGGCATTGTTAAGTTTGGCAGCAGGGATATTTCCTGCATGGAAAGCCTCGCGTCTATCGCCATTAGAAGCACTAAGAAGATAAACTAAAATAAAATTGAAAACAAAGAGAGCCATGACTTGAAATAATCCTTAAGGAGTATTAATAGGACCACTTTTGTTACTACTCGCTAATATATTCTTGACTTCTTTTTGCTAGAACCATTGAACCTAATCAAGGTTTTTTAATTCCTGAACTTTAGCAGCTACCAAATCGAAACCCTGCTGCCAGAACTCGTCTTTTGTTATGTCTACCCCTGATTGCATCAATAATTGTTCAGGCTTTTGTGATCCCCCTGCTGCCAGAATTTTGAAGTATTTCGGATAGAAGGTCTCCTTATTCTCAGATCTATATTGTTGGTATAATGACAGAACTAGCAGGTTGCCGAAAGAATAGGCATAACAATAAAACGGAGAATGGTAAAAATGAGGTATGTAAAGCCATTCCCAGCGAAAATCGCTAGTAATACTCACTGAATCTCCAAATTGTTCAACTAGGTTGGCGAAGTAGAGGTCTGAAACTTTATCTATTGTCGCGTTCTCTTCAGCGATAATCCTGTGAGCATCAATTTCAAAAAGCGTAAAGTACGCTTGACGCATTATAGTAGCGTACATGTCATCCAGCTGCTCAGCAAGTAAAATCTTTCTCTCTTTTAGTGGTATACGTTTAGACAATGTCTCGTTGAGCAACATTTCAGCAAATACCGACGCAGTCTCAGCGAGCGGTAAGGGAGCGTCCCAGACCAGAATCGGTTTGTCAGCTGAGGCGATACTATGTATTGCATGCCCAAGTTCATGCGCCATAGTGGAAACGTCCCTTGTTTTGCCATCAAAGTTCAGCAGTACATAAGGAGACAGCTTTGGGGACAATGAGGAGCAAAAGGCGCCTCCCAGTTTGCCCTTTCTGATTTCTGAGTCTACGTGCTTTTCATTAAAGACTCTTTCCGCATATTGCCTGAATGTAGGATGAAATCTTCCAAACGTCTCAAGTACTGTATCAACTGCTTTAGGGTAAGCGAATTTTTTCTGATCGGTTGACTTCAAGGTTAAAGGCGCGTATAAGTGAGATCTTTGCAATTTCTTGATGCCTAGCATACGGGCCTTTTGTTTGAAGTACTCGTGAAATACCTTCGAATTGCGCCTACAGACGGAAAGCAGCGTGTCAACCGTCGAGTCATCTAGGTCGTTGTGGATGTTCCTGACTGAAATTGGAGAGACATGTCCTCTCATACCAATATTTTCGTCTCGCCACTCGATTACACAGTTTTGATATATCTCGCCCAACACACCACTGTTTGCCTTGTATACTCTGAATAGAGCCTCATATGCGGCTTTTCTCTCCTCTGGCTTTGTACTCCGTGTGAGCGACAGTAATTTTTCCTTATTGGTAAATTTTTTCTTGATCATCTTTTTACCGCGCTTGATCATGGCCACAAATTCGAAACCGCTGGTCATTCTATCGTAAATCTTAATCAATGCGCTCGTACCCGTTACGCCTAGGGTAGTAATGATTTTCTCTTCAGCCTCGGTAAGGGTATATTTTGCAAAAAGACGTTGATGCGTTAGATACTGTCTGTAGATTGATGGCATAGACTCGATCAAGCGCTGTGCGGTATCTGAGCTTGCTTCTTTCTTGAACCAAAGATCAAAGAAGAGTAGTCTATTAGATAGGGTTGATCCGAATACCCCTATTTTTGTTACCAAGGCTGCAAATTCATTTGAAGAGGTGTTGGCAGCATAGCTCAAATGAGCGTAGCCTCCAACTATACTAATCATTTCTGAAATTTCTTCAATAGAATGAAGGATGCTTTTGAAATCAGAAGACGATATTTCATCACTTAGCTCTTTGCGCCTGTTCTCAACCTGTTCCACTCTAGTAGCGATTGAAGCCAGAAATTCATCAAATTTGTTTCCTTTTGGTTCTTCGAAAAGGTCATTTAATCTCCAGGATCCTAGCTTAGGCCTTAGTAGTAGGTTCATAATAAGTGGGCTAGTCGCGGCTTATTAGTGTCTATCTACCGGGTGATAGAAAAACTGATGATGATTCTTAAGACAACCAATTAGAAACTGTGGTATCTCATCTGGACTTTTCAACATACCCGCCATTGTAGCTCTCTCTATTGGCTGGAATCAATATTTTGAAAATTCAAAAAGTTTAGTGTGACTTTTCAAATGACGATCTTTCCGACTATTTGCGTAGGGATGAGCCGTGCAAAAGCGTCTATCCTAATTAAGATAAGTTGGCTTACACCATACTTATACAATTCTGCACAATCGAACAAATCAATGTCAACACACTTATGCTAATTGATATATGCTAGTAGTATTGATCCTAATCGCTTTTCAATATAGTAATATTTAGGTTCAGGATAAGAACATCCGGGATTTGGCAGACAAAATAAAATGTTCACACATTCTTGTTAAGAAACAGAGTGAGGCAATTGAGATTATCGAACGATTAAAGAAAGGAGAAGGTTTTGCAAATTTGGCACGAGAATTATCTATCGATAAAGGGAGTGCAAAACGAGGAGGAGATTTAGGTTTATTCGGGAGGGGCATGATGGTCAAAAATTTCGAAGATGCTGCATTTAGGCTAAAGAAAGGCGAGCTTACACAAGAACCGATAAAGACAGAGTTTGGGTATCACATTATAAAGAGGGCCGGATGAGACATTGATAAGATTCATTATCTAATCGTGCCGCTGCGGGAGCGCGAAACGATCCCAAAATCATGAAATTGCATTAATCCGAATTTCTACTCCAATCGTAAGCTTTTCAGTTAGAATTCGGGGCGCTCTTTTAGTATTGTTCTTAATATTGTAGTATTGTTCTTAATTCCTAGCTTTAGTGTCGAGATTCTGGAGTTACAAATGGTGATCCGTACGCCTGCGCCATTAAATATAACCTAAAGAAATATCCAAGATTTAATAGAAACGATCTTGATAGTTGTCTCAGCATTTGAGCATCATAACAGAAATAAAACTAGGTCATGACAGAATTCTCAGGCTCGTAAAGGGCGACATAACTGAGAGGCAGGTGGATGTAATCGTCAATGCTGCTAATTCCTACTTGAAACATGGTGCAGGTGTCGCTGGAGCGATTGTAAGGAAAGGAGGTACCATTATCCAAAAGGAAAGTGATAAGATAGGCTACGTAACAGTCGGATCTGCAGTTATCACTAATTCCGGAGCGCTTCCTTGCAATGCAATAATACATGCGGTGGGCCCAAAAATGGGCCAAGGAGACGAGGATCACAAATTAAGAAAGACAATTCAAAGTGCATTGAAGCTTGCTTCTGAGCGTGGCTTTAAGACTATTTCTATTCCTGCAATAAGTGCGGGTGTATTCGGATTTCCGAAAGACAAATGTGCTAGGATCCTATCGGAAGAATCAAAGAATTTCCTAAAAGAATCTAGCAAGAATATGACGTCAATTAATTTGATTGAGTTTTGCATACTAGATGATGAAATATTAGATTTTTTCAAAAAGGAGTTTTCGTATAAGATGCAGCCATGATTGATGCTCTAAAATTGATGACGGAGAGATTTCCAATTTACAGCATAACATATGGCGTCTTGTGAAGATGTGCTGTGATGAATAAGTCAGAATAAGAGGCCATAAGATACGCCTTAATATCAAACATGCACACAATCGAAAGATTTTTGTGTTTTTATTTAGCTTAACCTATCGTGCATGAACAGAAAAAAGAGTGTCAGCATGATACTGAGTCAAACAAACATGTTTCGCCTAGAACGGAAGGATGCGAAGAGTGCGAGAAGGAAGGATTGGATTGGACTAAGAATGTGCCTCACTTGTGGCCATGTAGGATGTTGTGATTCTTCCGTTGGATTACATGCGACTGGGCACTTCAATCAAACGAAGCATCCCGTTATGGTCGCACTTCCTAACAGATCATGGAAATGGTGTTACATAGATAAAAAATACATTCCGTAGATCCTTCTTTTGCCATTGAATTGAGAAGTTCACGAGCTAATATCTCATTTAAAATTGGCAGAGAAGATCCCTTTAGAAAGTCTTCCCATGGTACTGGATTCTTATTAGTTAAAGTACACTTGTAAATCTAGATATTGGTCAGAGCAAAAGTAAGATGCTTCTAGCAGCCAAACTATCTGGCAAAAGTTGCATGGAGAGTATTTGGTCAGTTAGGGGGGTTTATTTCTCTGACGCTAAAGTCCTTTACGTCCATATCGTCAATATTGTCCCATCTGAAGATTGCAATTGGCCCTCCCCAAGTAATAATTTGATTATCCGCACCGCCACAATTAGGGTCTCCGCCTCCCCATTGACCGTAATCAACATAACTAAGTACCTTATGCCAGTTATCATTATTGTCACTGATCCATTGTTCTAACTTTACTGAATGCCCATCTCTGAGGTTATAAAAAACCGCTTTTATCCCTATCCACTGACCGACTAACGGAGAACATGAAGTTTTTCTGGATCATTCGTAGTATATCCTATAGTGTGTTCCAGGTCCTTCTCAAATTTAACCCTGCCGTCCACGTATGTATTTGAATGGTATGTGGTTGCTTCACACTGCCTCGAAAGCCCACCGATCGTTCCAATATTGTGGGTATTTCTTCCGCCACGGGCAACCAGTTCTATATGGGCAGGGCCGTTTTGGGTTGACTGAGTAAAGCTATTTACCTTGAAGTAACCAGTCATTTCAACATTTTTCCAGTCACTGGGGGATTGAATGTATCCTTGAGAAGCCAGGGCTCGCTGGTTAAGGGACGTAATTAGATTTGGGTGATATCCTGCTGAGGTCAACACCCCTAGACGTACCTCTGTGCTTTGAACTTTCCAACTCCCATCCTCGTTTTGTTGAACGAAGGTCGTTTTTGGACCCTCACGGCCAATTCTTGAATCTCCTGCCGGGTTATTCATGTTCATAAACCATTCCTCTCCCCCAGCCTCTGTAGGGTAAATTTCCTTTATCCCGAATTTGTCAGTGCCTGCAAAGTGGTGCCTTGGAGACATTAAGTAATAATTATAACCTAGAATGGTAAATGCTAATATTCCGAGCCCAACAAGACCAGTTCCTATTAGATTCTTTTTGTTCATAAGTATTCTAATTTTCTATTTTTAATGAGACTACCTTCGGCTATTATTCTAACAACGTAAGCTCATAATATCAATGATATGAGTTTATTTCTTTCATTAAATATGCTATGTTTTTGCAAAGTGTTAACAAATCACCGATCATATTTTCCGAAACAATTCTTTAAATTTGAAAAGTTGTATTATTTCAAAATATCAATTGCGCTATAATTTAGTCGAATAATCTACAGGTCTAAGAAATCATCTATTAGTACCCTAGTAAATTTGCCAAATTTGAGACAATCTTGAAAAAGATACTAGCCAATCACAGTTCTAGTATTGCATCTGGTATGAACCATCACCTTTATGCCAACCTAGTGCACATATAAAAATCGATGTAAAATGTTACTTCAATTAAAAAATTTCAGTAGAGTATTCGACGAACATACTAGAAGGGCTAAGATGACTCGGCTTGCACTTAACAATGTGTTCTAATCATGGTGATGGTGCGCGCGCGCGATTCTATAATATTTCACTCCAACGTCGTGAATTGCAGGGTAATGGCGCTTGTAAAGATCCGACTGAACTCATAGAAGAATTTCATGGCATGAAAATGATGACTACATCTTGATTTGAAACACACCCAAAGGCAATAGAATCCTAAAATCTCGTCAAACCTAGAATTGACGCATACGCATCTTTGTAAGATTAGAACCGCTAGTAATCCGAAGGATGACTGATAGAATGATTATTATTCCGCGTTTCATGGATGCTAATCAGGTATTACGCATAGGGAGGTTGTAGAAATTATGATGATAAGTTATAGAAAGTACGGGGATACGACAAGTGGATAAGAGAATGTTAATTTTAATTGCTGCTGGCATTGTTGCCACAGTTTTTGTCTACTTTGGACTACAAACCTCGCTATTATTTCGGACCTATTTTTCGACACCGATTTCCGCTGATGAAGCAGTCTCAATTGTTGCACACAACCTAAATCTTACAAAATACAGAACGAGCGACTTCTCGACTAGGTATGTGTATCTGAGAGGCGACGGCGGCATTTTTGCTTCTGATATTAACTCTAATGTCATAGGCAAACTCATAGGCAAAACGCAGCCGACTCTAACCACTGGGAACTATTTTGCGTGGGAGATAAGACACAATCATAACATCTATTTTCTTGATAGCACAACCGGTGAGATTGTTTCCCCGTCAAACTCCAGCTCTAGTTAGCCCTAGAATACGTGATTTTGAATTGTGGGAAATTGCATCGATGAGGTTACTATCTGCTTTAGCTAAGTAAATAATGCTTATTGTTGGCGAGGAAATGCTACCTATCAAAATTCACCGAACATCTCGTAATATGCATCGGTTACCTTCTCCTGGAAGCTATTACCGTACTTACGTAAAACTTCATTTATGGCATGACTACTAATAATGCCGTAAAGTTGGCTATCTTGTCCGTAACTTACTGAAAGTATGCCGGCCTCTGAGATCCGTTTCAAATGCCAAGATACGGTGGAGGGTGCCTTTTGAATAAACCCTACTATCTCTCCAAATGTACACGAATCATGTTCGAGTATGAATGATACGATTTGCCTTGCAACCCTATTTCTTACGCATCCCAAAATATTTGACTCCTCGACTGAGATATTAAGGGAGTAGTATCTGGTCCTTCTACCGTCGTGTCGATCGACCCTGACTTGGTGTGACTTTTCAAGAATTTTTAAGTGATATTCAAGTCCGCCGTTAGTTAGACCAGTTAGCCTGAGGAGCTCTCTATATCTTATTCCAGGACTCTCTTCGATTTGGTTCAGGATTAATGATTTGCTACCATGCCTTGACCTTTGGTAATTCTGATAGGAATCCATTTCTAAATCTGTTACTTGTCCACCTTTAGTACGCCGATTCCGAATAAGGCCAACATAGTCAGGAGGAATATATGAGGTAACTCGCTAAAGAGGTACCATAATTCTATTCGATCCATCAACGATTTGAAGTAAGAATATAAGCTCAACGACTAAAAGCGATAGAAATGCAATCGTTGTATACAAGACCTTGATACTTCCTGTCCTTCGATAGGTGAGAATGGAGACCACTATAAGGAAAATCGATATAGTAATGCTTGCAAGGTGTATAGAGGTTCTGTACACAAAGAACGGATGATTGATTCTTGGGAGTATTATAACTGGCAATAGTATCGCAATCACCAGTCCTGTTATTGTAAGCAGCAATTTGGCTTTGTTAGTCTCAATCGGTTGCCCAGTAAGTTTCATCAGATGTCTGGATCTATCCGATCTCCGATTAATAAGCGAATAGATAGGAATTAACATCTTAAACAACAATTGGGTTGACTGATTATTCAATATTATAAGTTAGACGCAGAAGGATTATAATTTTTCCAGTATGTTCGACGAATGTACTACTCTTAAGCTCAGCCTTTTAATATGGGTTATAAGCTGAATACTCTTCTACCGTTGTTATAAACCCGAAAATCTCAGATTCAGGTCGCATAGACTTACGGACATAGCATTGAAAATAAGAGAAGTCCTTACCTATCTAGGATCGAAACGGTCAGTAATTGGAGTCAACTCAATTTAGGGTTATCTTGAAGATAAGTAGGCTAAAGTATGCTCTATTCCATTAACGTCCTTTGCAAATCAGTCTCTAGTGGCATTCACCTTACGACTAACCCTTGTTAGTTTTTTGTCTAATCTCGTCAATTAATTCAATCTCTTTCTTTATCATATTGTGTATCTCTTGAGTAGTCCTATGTTGCGTTTGAATTATCTCATCTAGATAATGATGTTGTCTTTTATCCACAACTAAAATCAATAAACCAATTCCTAACGAGATTATGACATCCATCTCCCTGTTCTCTATCTGCCTGGGCACAATATCTGTATAATAAAAAAATATAACAGAGACACCGAGTGCTATTAATCCCACAACTATAACTTGCATCTCGTTCATGTGTCGTTTATGTGAATCAATACATATTTACACTTTTTGACGATCAAAATAAAATTAAGCAATTACTCGTAACAGATTTGAAAAATATAGGGCTTGTCGACTATCCTTCCAATCTACCCAAGGAAAGGCATATTGAATGGAAGTCGCAATAGTCGAGATATATTGAGTAATGGAACAAGTCAGGAAAATAAGATCTGGATAATATCAATACGAAATTCAGCTTTTGTAACGCTTTATATTGAACAGCCGTTTGAAATGATTCAAGGCAGCCGGCATTATATGTAATTTATGAAAACACGATATTCTAGCTTGCACTATAAGATAACATTATACCATGCAATAGTTAGTAAAGACCGAGAAATAACAATAAAGAGATAGTGGCAGGCTTCAATGCTTTATATCTTCTCAGCCACGCATATATTTTCAAAAAATAGGTCAAAGTATACTTAAACCCTTTCACACAAGTAGTAACAAAGTGAGGTCAAAGAGGATGCGAAACGCAGTAGCATTATGCCAGTGACGATCGAACACCCGACCTTATCCTATTAATCCTTAATAACGCTTTATCATAAAATAGTTGTCCACAAATAGTGGCCTAATTGTCGCAATTTATGGACTCAAATGGTATTCCATTATCATGACATATTCTGCAGCTGAAGAAATTTCTGGCTACATTAACTAACCAGACGTTATACACAGTTTAGAATTTTTTGAAATGTATATCCTTCTTTGAGGTATACCTTCCGAACCAAAGCTGCGTATATCCATTATGAGTGCTCATTTGAATCAATTCCATACCGGTGGTTTTTCTTATCTTTTCCATTGCTTTCGCATCTGCAAAAAATTCATTTGTCTTGAATATCAAGAATTCTTTATTCCCATCTTTTATATACTCAAAGCTGCAATCCTTTGTGCTGTCAAGAGCATCCCATATCCATTCCTCGCATTCATCAATAGGCAGTTGCACCGTGTGGTTAGCAGGAGTCATGAACCGACCTTGCAATACTTTAATTTTTACCTAATAAGATTTATAGGTTAGCAGCTTTTGTTGCAGCTCAAAATTGCGAACGAGAGCCCAATTGTAAGGATCATACTTTATCAGGTAGAAAATCCCGCTATGTTTGCTACGTAATGCATTATCTACGAATATGGTAAGATCCGCATATTTATTGCTGGATTTACAAATTCAAATTAGAAATTCGGGCTTTCCGTGCTTCATTAACTTTTAGCCAGCGGCCCACCTTCTTTTCAGCCCGCGTTAATATTTTTGCCATGGCCTAGAATGCTTGGCAAGATGGCATGTTTCGGAACAAAAATAGTCGTCACACATGTAACAAAAAATTGGGTAATCTTGGGTTTTCTTACCACAATTACCGCAAGTTGAAGCCATATCCATACTAAATTATAAGAGTCAGCTACAAATAATATTTTTCTGACATACCTCCCTCTCAAGAAACCTTATGCGAGTCCATTGGCAATCTTTTAAAGCGGAACAGGTACTTTTGTAGGTGCCTGCAGAACAGTGACCCGGGTTTCTGTTCCGTTCACCGAAGGTCACTATCATGGTGAAGGGAAAAGGCCAAACACGGAACTGGCCCGTAATAGTCCCTTCGCCTGCAGGAATCCGATTTCGTTAGCAGTAAATTGGATTGGGATTCTGAATGATATCGAACTATTATAAAGTTTAATTACTAGGTAATACTTGCTCACTTATAAGCTCTAGTAGACAGGGAATCGAAAGTGCAATCTAAACCGAAAAGGTTCTCGTACAGCAGAGCCAAAAGATATGTGCTATCTTTCAAGTGGGGTCGGTCATCATCCCACACGCTTCATCTTAGAGCCACAATGAGGGCAAGATATCTGTTTATGCTGAGTGCCGCAATTCATACAATAGTATTTTAACGAGGAAGATTGGTTGCTGTTAAAAATTGAACCAAACGTCGAGCCTGCTCCGCCGATACCTCCAAGTCTTTTCATCATAATTCTTCTCATGTACAAGTTTATTATTATGAATACTCCAAAGATAGCGACCAATGACACAGGAAAAGGGATCAGCATAGATAATGTAATACTAATGCCAAAGGATACCCCTATCCAAAGCAACTGATTGAGTAGAAATTGCTTGTTATTCCCACCAAAACTCATGTTAGTTCATAAGTATATCGCACTTCAAGGTTATTAACCTAACCATATAAAGGCTCACTCGCACT
>NZ_QURE01000131.1:0-12769 GCF_009898475.1 Nitrososphaera sp. AFS
ATAGCAAATGAAAGCCTCTAGGCCTTGGAAATATTATTAATACTTATATTTTACCGGCTGAGGTATAATATGGTTGGTACCTTTTTACTGCCTTTAATAGGTATATCGGCGACCCTCTTTTCGGTTTCAAGTACGTTACCTCAGATTATAAAAGGTCTAAGGACAAGGCAAATGGATGATGTTTCAGTCTGGTTGATATTTACTCTGATCGTTGGATTGTCACTCTGGGTGATATATGGGGTTGTTAAGATAGATATAGTAATCGCAGGCGGGAATTCTGTTGGTGTATTGTTAAATTTGGTATTACTAGTACTAAAGTTGAGATATTCGAGGAAGCCTATTGGATAGGCTTCAATTTATTATCTTAGACTTTCATTGAAGTACCTGATTAGCTCTAATAGCGTTTAAACTTGGCATGATAGGATTGTATTTAAATTAAATTGAAAAAGGACTGGGGGAGTAAACAATTTGATCAATGGTCATAGTTTATCATTAAGCTATGATATGATAGAATACGTGTTAACTTATTAGCACCATAGATCTAAGCATAGTGTAATAAATTTGAACTACAAAGTGCGAACTTTAAGCGATACTATAAAGTTTTATCTTCCCAGAACCGAGGGGTACTTGGAAATAATACGCCACATTGCCCAGCAGTACGGAGCGATGTCTCTTATAGAGTTCGATGGCTACTTTGAAGGTAAATTCGAACCCACAAAGTATATGCTTGTAGGAGTTCATGCAAATGATGTCAATCAAGATAGACTGCTAGACTTTGCAAACAAGATTCGAATAATGCTAAAACAAAAAAGCCTTGCATTAGAGCTTAATAATCAATTAATGCTTATAGAGTAACCTCAGTTTTGTCCAAGGTGTAAAACAATTCCTGTCTAATCACAAGTTACTGACCAATATATTGAATAACATAATAATAGTTTTCGGAACACATCCATACTAAATAACATATTATAATTTTACTTTCCTAACGTCTTAAAGAACCCGGGATAAACTGGGTAACGTAGGAAAATTTCGTCAGAATAGGTTGCTACTATTCCTTAATCCAAATAACGTAATCATGCCTAGTCACTTGCATTTAAACTAGGTTGTTGTTGGAGTATATCTTCATGCAGGAGTGAATTTCAAGAACCGACATGTATACATTACTTTATCTGAGGGAATCGCAAGTATAAAAATTATCTTTATTTCTTGGACTTGTTTCTTACCTTACTTTTTCCACTCATTGTTGAATTGCATACGGCATAAGGGTGAGCACTCTTGCCTGATTTACTCTTTACTTTTGAAACGCATCTATCGAACTTCGTATGAACTTCGTATCTAATCCCTTCTTCATTCCTCTAGGCATAAACTTTGGTACACGATATGGTTAAGATATGTTTTAGGAATCTTTCTACAAAAGTCACTGTTCTTCGGTAGCACTTGCACTTTCCATATTCTCTCCAGCCTGCGAATCAATATTACTAAATTGGTGTGCTGGCTTTGATGTTCTAAATAAAGGCAGGACAACCGATATTTGAATACAAAGTCTTAAAAACCAACCATTCCTATGAGCCTAATATTATTCTGTCCTGCTGGCTGTTAGGGACTATACAACTTTGCATCAAGACCCATAGAAAAAGAATAGGTTTACATTCAGATACTGCGGACATAATCTGCACAATTTATCTATCAGTTTAAAACATACCTCTAACAAGGTTGAACTGAGATTGTTACATTTTGAGCAATATTACAAACTATTATAAAGTAGAGGATCTGCGAACAAACAAGAAGGAAATTCATTTCCAGGGAAATTGATTATTCTACTATAGAATCTATTAGAACAATCATCAGAACACTCAAAAGACTGTGAAGCATTTACCACACAAGTTAGGTGACAAGGAGGACAGAAAAGGACAAATCGTAGACACATTTTGCTCTAAAATGTGAAGGATGTGATTGTGATTGCTCAAGCAATAAATCAAGCTATTCAATTTCGATTAACTCCGTGTATTTCTTCGATTAACTTAAAATCATTTATGTAGCTCTTATTTCTCCCCCCGGCTCGATTCGGACCTACTTTGAATAATCTTGATTAATTATCCTTTTTCAAACCCACCAGATTATCATTAGCATCTTTTTGCAAGCAGCAGCTAATAATTTGGATCAGATCTGCTTCGGTCATTAATAAGCGTATGTGAGGCGGCCAACAGAAAAAATACGCTTTCCTATAAATTGGTGTTGGACTTGCAGTTGTAGGATCTAAATATTGAACTGAAGATCAAGCCAGACTAAGCTTATAAAACAAGCAATCTTGCTCCGTGTAACTAGTCCTTTTTTGGGAAACCGGAAATATGGAATTAAGGGAACGGTTAGTGCAAGATAATGCTATATCGTTCAAATCGATATTTCTTGTCAGTGATGTACAATACAAGTGCAGTCGATCTACAACTGTCATCAAATTTTGCGTGGGTGTAGGTCTTCCCTGAGATAATTAGTGAATTCGTTCGGCTGCTGTGCAAGCTGCTTGAATTCCTCAAGTAGTAAAATTGGATTCGCCATAATCATTATAGTGGATATGGATTGCCTTTCAAAGACCGTAATAAGCGTGCTCTTCTGAATTACTTCGCTCTAATCTTGTTTTTGTCACTAACTACTTTTCGGTATTTTAATCTCCCTTGTGATTGTACTGTTTTAGACATAAACATTACATAATTAACCCAAGGGAAGTGCAAGAAAGACTGTGGAAAAAGTGCAGGCACTGAATTGCTAATTAACCAATTGGAACCCTGTTTATTGTCGGCATTTAGTTTAGAGATTTGACCGGATTACCATCTACAAATATACAGAAAGTAAATAATCTCCGCTGGATTCTAAATCCCATATATTCGATGTTATGCAATAATTTCTAATTGGAATACAGCAAATTATCACAGGATCTAAAAGACATAAGAGCCAGATTTATCCTAGAATATGAAAACCCATTTAAGTGCGAAAAATGTGGAGCGCGTTTTAGATCAAAACAGAAATTTAAAGAACACAAGCGCGATGTACATGCGTATTAGCTTTATCGCTTAAGCTTGAATTCTTATTCATGCGAGATATTCATATACTCTTCTTGTCATATATTAGTAATGTTGAAGAATTTCGCAGCGCTAATATTGTTATCAGCACTTGTGGCTTTTATACTTATAACAGCAGCCACGCTCACAGGGTCAGCCCTAGCTGCTAAGAAAAGTAGTAGCAGCGGGACAAGTACCAGCACTGAAAGGTCTACTAAGACTAAGACTACAGCAGCAGTCACACACGTAAAAGGGATCAAGGTTTTGCGCATTCATACTGTCCCATCGAAGGTATCCGTCGGGACTGACTTTGGAATACGCGGTATTGTAGTAAATAACTCTACATCAATAATTATATTTATGAATGGAACGTGCACTCCCCCACTATCAGTCACATTTAATAAGAATGCCATAAGTGAACCTCAGACCACACCTGCTTCATGTAGAGAACAACAAGTTACGCTAAATCCTGGAGGCCATTCGCCTATACTAAATTCACCGCAGTCAGGTATAACCTATAAAGCTTCCTCTACTGGCATTACCAACGCTACACTCACCTTCAAGTACAATGTTAAAAGTCCAACAAGCAAGACGACAAAAAGAGATAGTATTTCCAGAGTGTATTCATTCAATATTCTGCCTTCTAACGCTAGTGGCACTTCTAGTACACATGTCCCAAGCACTCTTCACTCCCGTACTTCAAGTGCTCTACCACCATCCTCCACTAACTCGCAGCCCGGCACTCTAAAGGCCATACCCTAAGGTACGGGTTCTCGAATCTTTTTTTGGTCGTACATATTAACAGCTTCGTAAATCTAAAGCAGTATTGAGAATGCAGCTAAGTTAGTTCTTTTTAACTAGAACGGACGGTGGTAAAGATCAAAGGTTGTCATAAATTCTTGTCTACTATTTATGTATGAAAGTAAGATTCATGGGGTTATCTGGCATAGATCTCAACGTATAGCATGGAATCTATTGTCTCGGTTACCAGAGTCATTGTAATATTCACTATCAACTGCTCGTATACCAGATCTCCTGCTAAGTCTGTTCCTTTACGCATGGAATTTCATTTCAATCGAATCTAATAGATAGAAACAAGTATATCATATAATGATCATAATATAGTACAGAAAAGCGAGACGTTGAATGTTGTTGTATTTAGATAGACTTTTAAATAATGCGAAAAAAATACTAGACGGCAATTTTACAATACCCCTCATCTCCAACTCTTTACCCTCATCAATGGAGTGCAATAGGAAACTTCTATCATGATACTGATAGAGCAATAAAAGAAATTGAATTTCTATTCGAGGCCCAATGGAAAAATGGAATGATTCCACATATAGTGTTCAATGAAAAAGAAAAAACATATTTTCCTAGTGCAGATTTTTATGACATGAAAAAATATGATTACGATCAGAAAAAGATGTATACAATTTTCCATTTAAAATAAAAGAAATCGTATTTAGCTGTATTTTCCATGTCGCCAACAAATACGTGCTTAGAATCTCGAATATAATAGGAGAAAATGATACGCAGGAAATAAGAGAGTGGATGTCTAGAACAGAACAAAATTTTTATGACTACTTTTTTCCGTCTAATCAAAGTGAAAAAAAGGTGGGAGCAAATGAACAGAGCCTTTTCTTTGATTATGACCTTGTAAAAAGACAGCAAATAAAAAAGAAAACAGTATCGTCTCTTATCCCTATATTTACCGGATTAATACGTACATGAAGCTGAGGTAATTGTAAGATGGATAACACATGCTCATTTTTGTGGAAAGGACAGCCACTGTCACGATCCTACAGTTCCTAGCACTGACTTGGAGGTATCCTATTTCAAACCAATAACATACTGGAGGGGACCCGTTTGGATTAATACAAACTGGATGATATGGCTAGGGCTTCTAAAGTATGGCTACAAAAACTAGGCAGATCTAATCAAACAGGCAGTGTTGGAATTAGCTGAAAATCATGGTTTTAGAGAATACTATAATCCATATAAACGCCAAGGTCTTGGAGGAAAGGATTTTTCATGGAGTGCGGCTTTAGCAATTGATATGATATATGAAAAAGGAATTGGGATTCCTCCTAATTAAACACAGATTATTAGGCATAGAGGTTGTCTGATTTTTAAAGAGATGATACCTAAGCATCCCTTTGTTACTTTGCTGGCCACAACCGTATATCAGTAATACCTTAACCTACAATATCTAGGCTTGAATCGTATTAAATCTTGGGCTAGGTTATATTACTTCAATATACGTAAGTCATGCTAATTGACAGAATAAACCTATAACTAATATGAGATCTATTACAAGATGGCCGTTACAAGCAGATGATTTTCGTGTACTTCTTTTCGAATACATCTACCCGTTAAACCATCTGTTTGTAACGGCTGTTTTTCTTCTGGTCAAGCTATACTGCAGACGTCGGAAATGTTACCAATGACTAAAGTAACCCGAAACATTTGATTCCGCCCGCATATTTGAAGTGCTCTCTGACTGGTTTGTAACAAAGTGAATAAGGATGATAAAGATAATCAATATAATTCTACTGAAAGATTTGATATTCTAGCCGAATGCTTTGGTTGCAAAAATTATCGTATTATTATAGCATGTTCAAATTGAATAATTATTCAATATTAATCACAAAAAAGCAATTAAATATAACTCTTAGCCATCTACAGAGCATAATTACGCAAAAACATGAGTTCAACTTAAGAAACTAACAGACCAATCATATATAGACTATGTTTTGGTTTCGTTACGCCGATGTATTCGAAAAAAAGTACAGCAATAGTTTCGAGCATAGCTATCGTAGCATTAGCAATGCTTTTTGCAACGGGTCCGCTTGTTGCAAATAATGCGTTTGCTCATAAATACTACAACCACCACCATCATCACACCATCATCACTACAACCACCACCACCACCACCATCATCACTACAACCACCACCACCACCATCACAAGTACTACCATCACCGCTGATAGACTAAGAAGCTCGGATAAAAGCAGGAAGTAAGGAGACGGCTATCTACCTAGTCTTATTATTTGAAGACTTTATTGCCTTCGAATACACATAAGAAGGTAGTGTTATAGGAATTCATCGCAGTACTTTGTTTGCCATATACAAGGTCTCGTAAGTTGCCTTATGTTTCACGCTATCTGGACTGCAGTTTCGAATTTTAAAGTGTAGAGAAAGCACGGAAAGTGAAAGGAATGACGCCAAATCTAGGATGCCTGGATGCCTGGATATTTGGATAGCGGCTTCTAAAGCTGGCCGGTCTTGCACTGGTACTGTTACTGTTGTTGTGAATTCCATGCTACTTGGAATATATAAATCAAGGTACACAGATAAAACTAACAATCCGATGCTCTACGCTGACAAGGAAAATATAGAAAGCCACATTCTTTGCAAACAGTTACTAGATAATTATCAAGTCAACTAGGCATAAGATGATTAAACTAATGAGTTTGTTATGATGCGCTTATTTTAGTATTATCCTCGGGCTGCCATACTTGTACCCTCGGGCTGCCATACTTGTACCTTTTTTTCCAATCTATCTTTATCTCATGTTTACTTATTAAATTCGGATTATATTCTACTTTAACGCTGTCTGTCATATAATCAATATCAATATTCTTAATTGCTTGCTCATCTTTCGCTCATCTTTCGATAGCTTCTCCACAATTTGTTTACATGATGCACATTACATTCCAACTCCAGATCGTAGAGTTTCGGGGCAAGCCCCTCTGAGGATAGCTTTGTAGTGGAGTGTGTCATAGTACACGCTATGGAAAACATAGTGGATAGGTCTAACCGTTAGACGTATCTAGTAGAAACACTTGTATTCTATTAGCTAATTATTTAATAATAACTGAATTGATTAACTTTGTATCGCTTTCCGGAACGCCACAAATGCATCTAGTTAATTCTAAAATTATGAACTATGCATGGAGCCTTCAATATCAGAGGCAGTACTGGTATTTCTTCTTGATTTATTCACCTGTAAAAAAAGTGTAACCACTTTGCAGGCAGAAAGTCCAGCAACCGAATAGTATAGTTCTCCTTCCTATTTCCTATAATCAATATTCTGATTATTATTTTGTCATTTTGCTGAAGAAATCAGTTCTCTCATGTTATACAAGCGTGGGTAAGATGGCCGTATTAGTGGTAACAACGATATCTACGATCTTTATTATTTCTATAGATGGCAAAGTGCTTGCACAGGACAATAATGTAGTTACCCAACCAGGATATTTACTTACTGTCAACGTTCTGTCTCATCCATTTGGGACATCTACAATAGGTATTTCGATAACAACAGAAAATGGCTACACGGATCAAGCGAATATTCCCACAGCAGGAAATCCCTCATGGACATTTAATATTCCTCCTAATCAAGGGAATTCTGTACAGGTGTGTGTGAATTCTGGTGCTCTGTCTGAACAGAATTGTCATATCTATAAGACCACTGGTTCGGCCATGTCTGTATCCCTTCCAGCCGTGCCAGGTAGCAGCGGAAGCAATAACCATAGTCCTGATAATAACAAAGGCAACCATGACAGTAGCACCACTAACAACCATTCGAATGAAAAAAGTCACAGCACCGACAATTCAAATGATAATGGTAGCGCGCACGGACAGCACGGGACGGATAGAAAAAGGGATTTTGGTAGTAATAGAGGATTTAACGAAAATCAAGGGAGTAGTTTTAGTGGGATAAGAAATGCTGGACCTGACACACATCGAGGGAGTAGTCATCAAGGATTTGATGGTAGTAGCGATGATAGTCTAGGATCTAACAGTCATCACAATGGTAACAACAGTAAAACAATTAATAATCCTGGAGCTCCCAAGGTTCAATTTATTGGACCTATCCAATAGTTTGCGACTGCAACCTTATTCTCATCCTCGTATCCAACTATCTATTAAGTCATGTTACAAGTAACAGAATTGGTATGGAAATTGTATCGTCTAATAACTAGAACAGGACACATTGTCGGTATTCAATGATGGTTCACATATTTTCCAAAGGTTGATTGGTCTACGAGTAATGAATAGTAATGAATGTAATCTAGCAATGAATACAATCTATTTAAAAGTAGTTGATAAATCCCAGACTCAGTTAGCTTATGATATTTTTCCTAGGTTCGTGAGAGAGGAAAGGTGGTTTGGTAGATCATTTCCATTCGTTTCAGGCTATAATTGATAAAGAACCCAGGGCATAAGAAAGATATGAGAAGAGCAAGGGAGACAAATTCGAAGTTTAATAGCAGCAGAAAGCAGGAATCAATAATACCAATATTGAATGTTACAATACCTCTTGCATTTAGGATGGTATTTGGTCACTACCTTTATATTGCAATAGCTGGCGGAGTATTTGTCATTTTCTGGATTCTATTTAATCTATTTGACCAGCTTCTATTTTTTTCACCTGTACTTACATTTTATTTACCTGGTGATGCAGTAACAGGATTCATTATAACAAATATAACTTCAGCATTGATGGGAATACTGGTAGCGATGAATGTATATGTAGTTGTAAATACAAATGTAAGATTAGATAAATCGTTAATCTCAGGCTCAATATTAGGTATTGCTTCTAGTACTTGTGCCAGCTGTTCGTCAATAGGATCTCTTCTTATTTCGGCCCTCGGAGGATTTGGCATAGTTGCAACAGACTTTTTAACAAATTATCAAACTCCCTTAAGGTTGGTGTCAATAGCTATACTTTTATGGGCTTTGTATTCTATTCATAATAAGATCACTAAACCTTGTATTCTCAATGACAAATATCCAAAGAACAAAGATTACGACAAGAGAAATAACAAGAAACATAAAATAGATAGAGGCTTTCTGAATTGCGATCGTGACTGATGAGTTTTGCAATATAGGTATCTTTCCCTATTGGTTTTTAAAGACACTATTGCCAGTTTTTTTCCTCTTGTGGTCTAAACTTTACACAAGACATAGTCACATTAGAATCCAAAACAGTAAATAGAACATCTAACATATTATATGTGAAGGAAAGTGTCTGATTTCGACCCTCTCCCAGATCAAATAAGAGAGTATAGGTGTAAAATGTGTGGACTCGTCTTCCTAACGCCACAGCTTCTTGCAGCACATATAGATTCAGAACATCCAGAGGCTGAACAACCAGAAATAGTTTAGGGTAGTTCTAATTATAAGGTATATAGATACAAAGGCGACATATCGATAACAAGGTGATCTGATAACTGTGAAATAGTCATCATTTAGCTGGTTATCGTCGGACGTCAAATATATGCTGAATATTTATTCAGGATCTTTATAGCGCTTCTCTAGCTATAGCGATCATAACTATAGTCCTGCGGAAATGTTTCAAAGGTTTATACAACAGGACAATAGTAAGATACTATCCAATACTAACGGCAAAATTAATGCTATCCCTATACTTACTTGTCATCAGCTCACCTATAATATGCAAGATTATTCTAGTGCGGCTACCACTATTACCGTTCCATTATTTGATCAAGAAATGAAATACTTGACAACGGGCTATCGTTAACTCAGGTTCTACAACAAATAGTACCTTCTTTCGACATTTCAAGACAGTTGCACGTCAGGGATGATATAAAAGCTAACAATGGTCAAAAAAGGGCAATAGCAACTAAAATACGCTAACTTATGCCATCACTTGATAGAGAAAACAATGTTTGGTTTCGATAACAATGTGCAGAAAATCTTTTCTAAAGCCAATTTCATTCCAAGGTAAATTTGCTTATTTAAGGGTATATACATGCACTTGTGATGCTATTTTCTTCGAGCCATTATTGACTATGAGTGAATTGCATAAGTATTCACATTTATGCTATCATCACATTCGACTCATTGTTTGAATACAATTTTTGTAACGTCGTCTTTTTTTATCAAACATACTGTACGCTTTTGGTGCTTCTATGAGATTCATAGTGTGACTTATAATCTTTGTCGCATCTATTCTTCCCGTTTCGATAAGATGAAGTAATCGCTCATTGTATTTCTTTACTGGGCCTTGACCCATATGAATTTGGAGACCACGGTTGAAGAACACTCCCAAGGGAAATTGGTCATAACCCGAACCATACACTCCAGGTATTGAAACATACGAATTCCTTTTTGCAACTTGGCACATCCAGCTAATTACTTGTAATGGATTGCCGGGATCGTAAGCAGGGTTGCCAACTTTGGAGTCATCGTGATTCTCTTTCTCCCCATTGTTCATAGCTGTTCCATCGCTCGCATTTCCTGCCATGTGTCCTACTGCTTCATATCCAACAGCATCAAAACATATTGCTCCTTTTCTGCTAGTTTCTCTTTTTATTATGTCAACTGGATCGTCATTATCAAAGTTAATAGTCTCTGCTCCCAGGTCTCTGGTTTTTTCTAAGCGAATAGGCCAGTGATCAATAGAGAATACGCTAGCCGCCCCTCTAAGAGACGAGCTCATGACTGCGAAATAACCAACAGGGCCTGCGCCGAATACGGCTACATCATCGCCTGGTTTTACGTTTGCTATATCTGCACTATACCTGCTAATCGGCTAGAGAGTCTGGTACCTTAAGCGGCTCGGTATTAGCATATGGCACTCGGACAACCATCATATCCACCGAGAAGTTGAGTGTAACCGAAGCTGCCCCCTATCTCTCCGTTAGGATTGGACCTATCACATTGTGACCATAGGTCGTTTGTGCATGCAAGGTGAGCAATGCCCACAGCAGATATTGAATGGGATCAATACTTTGTCCCCTACTTGTACTTCATGTACTTCTGGCCATATTTCATCGACCACTCCCATGAATTCATGTCCGAGCGTTTGGCCCGGCTGCATTCCAGGAACGGTACCATGATAAAGATGTAGATCAGAACCACATAAAGCGGTTGAAGTGATTCGTATTATAGCATCTTCTTGATGCTGAATGCTAGGGTGAGGTTTATCGTCTATTTGAACGCCTCTTGGCCCATGATAGACTAATGACTTCATCGCGAGGCAGAGCTAGCTGCAACAGATTGAATCTTTGGCCACAGTTGACTGAGCATTCCAGGTGAAGCAGTCAGTCAATTGACCATATCCTCCTCATCCTTCATATTCCGTGATAACGGTTCAACCGCATTAAGATATGTCTCCCTGCCATCTGGGCTTTTTGGATCAACTAGCACGTAGCTTCTGCATTTTCTATTATCATATCTTCCTAAGTCCTTTTTAGTTCCCATTCTTGTTTTGTCATGGAACTTTCCATCATTTCCTTTATCTCTTGGGGGTAGGAAATCAATGGCAGCCCTATTTTCAGTTGTGTTGGGTTTCCTCTCATGCCGGAAATTAAGTCTTTTAATCTGTGTTGATGTTCCTTGCTCTCTTCCAGATGATGTTGTAATTTTTGTTTTGCTTCCGGCAAGCTAGCCTCCTCAACGCGGGCTTGTAATCGCTGCGCTCCTGCATTTTCCATAGCCAAAGCACTGTTTAATTCTAACATGAATTTTTGATTCATTATTTCATTTGGGGTTCCTTTTAACATGTACTCCTGTTGACGGAATACAATATATCCGTTGTAATAAGCACTACTACAGCGGTTAGTATGGTTTATCGTCTTAATTATACAATAGTTTTGGGCCAAGTGATTACCTCTGGAGGCTCACTACCCATGATAATTGGTTAGCCTATTCTTTGATTTATCATGTTCAGGCGGACACCATAGCATAAACATCAACTATTATTATCCGATCTACGCCAGGTGGATCTACGCATAAGCCATCGGTAATCACATACGCTCCCAATGCAATGACATATTTTGGGTGTGGCATTTGATCATAAACCATCCTTAACCGAGGAGCTATCTTTCTGTTTACGGTTCATTGGATCACTAACGAATTCGTGAAGGCACCTTGGTAGGTTTTACATGGATACCGTTTCCTTTTCATCTTATTTCATTTTTATTTTTTTGTTTTTTGAGACAGAACCTGCGCCACTGCTCTAAATGATAATAGTAACAGAGCTACATTTGTTATAAAACCAGCAAACAAGATTAGTTGAGATAGAGGATTTTGTGATATCAGAGATGCTCTTACGGAAAACTCGATCAATAGTAATATTAAAGATGCCATTCCTAATGGTAAAGAAATAAAAGGTATCACAGATTGTATTTTTTGAAGTTTCATTTACTTGATACCAATTCACACATTCAATCTTATCCTATTCTAACCCACTGCACTCATTGGTTGTCCATGCGTTGTAATTCTAAGTTGAACTGGAATTAGCAGAAGATGGTCAGACATGCTCTACCTTCCATATTATGTGGGTTTTTTCTACGCTAGTAACATACAATGGAACTATCAAATAACTTAGGTTTAATTATTTCCTGAAAAGAGTCCATTAATATAGCGATACTCCTTTTGCAAGGTTTTGGTTGATAGTTACTGGGTGGTACTTTCCAGATCGGATACAGCAGCTGGTGCAACTTCATCAGAATGTCTGTTTCTATCACTATCTAAATTTGTCTTAGTTGCCTTTGCAACCGCAATTTTCTGGGGAGGGCTACTTAGATTTCTATTTCCTTTCACAGTCTTTGCCTTAGTTTTGATTTTATTACTGCCACTCTGACCTTTAGGTTCGACAGTTCCTTGCTTTCTCCATCTTACTTTTGTGGCCATTACTAGCTGAGTAAGTGACATAATATTTAAACCAATCAAC
>NZ_QURE01000131.1:12785-16126 GCF_009898475.1 Nitrososphaera sp. AFS
CTTACAGTATTGGTATTAAAACCTCGGAAGTCATTATTTCAGAAAACTTCGATTGTATCATCTTCACTTCTTGACCCTTTTTCAGACAGTGTGCCGATTATGTTCATTTATTTATTTATTTATTCATGCGTTTATTCGTCAGATTTTTATTTTCTCATTTATGAGTCACGACTACACATTTAGGCTCACTTCGTTCCCTCATCTCGCATCATTTACAAAAAGGTCATCATCTGTTGCAAGGAGTAAGCAAATAAAATCAATATCTCCAGAAAGTGCTTTATTGCTTTGATTTTTTGGATTTCTGAAGGCTGGCTTTTAAGGCTGCTACCAAGTCTTTAGGAGCTTCCTTTTCGACTTCGACTGATTTGATGTACGTCTTTCCCTTTGATTTGGCTTCAATCAGATGCTTGAGTTCCTTTGAATATGAGTCAGAATACTTGCTGAGATCAAAGTGGTCGGTCGAAAGGTTTTCAACAAGGAGCTTTGCTAGAGATAATTCTTCTTTGTTGTCTATTTTCATTTTCTGTACCTGAGTTATCTCCTCGATTTCGTCCATAGGCCTAACTTCATCCAGAAAATGTAGCACGTGCATCACAATACCCCGCTTGTAAGATCTAAGAGCAATGACATGTTCTTTATCCTTCAATACCACTTTTCCAATTGCTACTTTGTTAGTCTCGTTTAGAACTGCTGCGAACAGCAAATACGTCTTATCTACCACGCTACGCCTCACCTCCGGTGCTATAAAGTAGCTTTTTTCTATCAGAATTGGGTCCAAATCTTTCGCTTCTATAAACTCCTTAAGTTCTATGGACTTTGATGTTTTGATCTTAATATTGTCTATTTCTTTTTTATCAATGGCGATGTATTTGTCCTTAGTTACTTCATATCCTTTCTTTATTTCCTTGTAACTTATTTCTTTTTGCTCAACTGGACACCATCTTTTGTATTGAATTCTATGCCCTTTAGGGCATAGTTGGTTAAAGGAATACTCTCTGTCTTGAGTAGCTTGATATACTCTTACAGGAATGTTAACAAGTCCAAAACTGACACTACCTTTCCACATGCTTTTCGAGGCCAATTTGTCTTTATTGCTCTTTAATTCATATATAATATAGAATGAAGTGATAGAACTATTCTTTATAATAATCTACGGAGCAGTGATACAGTAGTGGAGCAAGAAGTGAACCAAGTTTTGATTCTTAACACATGACTGAATTGTCATAGTATTGAATAAATGTGAACACGAATACAATTACTGATTATCTATTAAACGTGGATATTGCTTGCTCATGGAACTGCACATTGGATTGGTCTACTTTGATTGCCTTTGTAGGACATACTGTCACACAAGCCATACACCAAATACAATCCTTCTCTCTTATCGGATCAGATTTGTCTGTATAATCCAGTCGGTCATCCTTACCTGCGGAGCCAACACCTGAGCTACTAATATTGGACATTTCTACGGCTGGCACATCATTTTCGGTTCTGTACCATTGAAATACATTTACTGGACATGCTTGTATACAAGCTCCATCAGCAATACAAGAATCCCAATCAACAGCCACAAAAGTACCATGTACTCCTATTGGCGTCAACTCTTCGTTCCTTGCTGCATAGGCAGCCTTTACGTCTGGATTGGCTGCAGCGTCAGAAGGATTTCCAGGTCCCCAAACAAAATGGAAGTGCTGCCCATCGGCATGGTCGTGTTTACCAATCACTTGGTGATTGCCTGGAAATTCAGGATCAATGGGCATAGATACTTTTGTGCTATAAAGTTAATAAAAGCTATACAATCTGCCCATATCCTGAATTCACATCAATATCGACAATAATAAAACGATGTTTTGGAAATAGTTACATGGCCGATGACGCGATTAGTCACTTAAAATGCCTCGCGTGGGATTAGACTCTATGCCGTCTACATTATTTAGTGTTCTGGATTTTTACCTTGTAATCGATTTTCGGTTATCCCGCCTGTTACTTACCAATCTTGATAGTCATCGGGCTATCTTTACTCATATTTACTCATGCCATTCACAGTAATGAGCCTATCTAAGTAACAAACGTACCTATCTATCTATCCAGGGATATCGGGATCATATTATAAAATGTCCAAATCCATACATGACAACTGAAACAGCATGATTCACCAATGGTTCAGGTTAATTCAATAATGAATTCAGAATTCAGGAATTTTCAAATTTCCCGATTTTATTCTTTAATCAAACCTATTCTAACCTGATTAGTATTGAAGGTTACTTCCAATGTTATGAATATTATATTTGAAAGTCGATAATAGAATTACTTTCATTCAATTGTTGAGCACTGGAGGGAAGGGAGGGAGATTTCTATAATCTATTCTTTATTGATTCATTAAATGCTGCTTGTAGCCTTCACAGCGTTCGTCGGAATCCATTTATACATAGTTAGCGAGCACAATCAGAGAACGATAGTCATTAATACAACCACAAAAGAGACATAAAGACAAAAAAGGACATTAGTTACAGCATTTTCCTTTTGGTATTTGGAATCCATGGGGACATTTTCTAGGGTGCTTAAGCAAGGTACATAAAGCATCGGTAAATACATTCTTCATATGATGCTCTATGCCACATGCCATTTCCTCATCAATCTCTATCTTGAGAGCATCCTTCATTAACACCTCAAGTAACCTGGTGTTTCGGATCATCTGTTTTCCGATCTGTTCACCTTGTCTTTCTAATTCCACGATACTTCCTTTCTTGTATTCTACTAGCTTTGCACTATCCAGCTTCCGAAGCATTTCTACTACTGAAGGTTGTTTAATATTGAGTAGTTTGGCAATGGAACTTACCTTGGGCTCTTCCCCCCTTTCACGAATATGCCATATGGCTTTAAGATACATTTCTACATGTTCTGATTCTGCAGTGCCTACGTAAAGGCCCTCAAATTCGTTTGTATATTTGCTAGTTTTCTGTTCGTCATCTGCGTTGGATATTATAGCATCCAAACTATACTCATGTATGATAACAACGAATGATTATTTACAGTTTGCCTTACTTTTCGATGATTTAAGACTTTAAATTAGATCTATGGTTGTAACTATTGTGATCTGCCGAATTTGCCGGACATTGACAATCACCGAAACAGAAACAGCCGTCAACCATTTACTGTACTATAGCCTTTCTGAGCAGTAAAAGACAGTTTAAATACTAGGCGAGCCTAATTAGACTGGCCTAACATGACAAATTTGATTAAATATGCATACATTGGGAGAACAAGAAGATGGTAGCTGTTAACTACTGGGAGCTTTTGTTGTTAGGCTCTATTGCAGGATTTACTATATTTCTAGGACT
>NZ_QURE01000025.1:0-22964 GCF_009898475.1 Nitrososphaera sp. AFS
GCTAACTAACTAACTAGCCATGCCAATTGATATGAAAGTCATCTTTACACCAACAATACAAGCTTATCTTTACTTCATCAAACACACAGAGTGTACCTTTTTATCTTTTTCCCACTTAATGAACATCATCTTTTAATCAAACTTGTAATAAATAGACCGCGCTGATAATATCATGTGATGTACTGCACCATATAGAATTGTCAGGTAAGATGAAGAACAGATCCTTGCAGAAATGATATAAAAAGGATGCAGCCTCTACTAAATTATATACTACTTGCGATTCTTATATCATTAGAAATGATGACAAAAGGTTTAAGCGCATTAGATATAATTATCATTATTGTTCTAATCATAGTTGCTGCTATAGTTATCTATGTTTTAGCACCACTTATCATAGCAATTATAATAATTGCTGCTGCATATTTTATCTATAGATGGTATAAAGCCAGATCCTCATGGACATAGTTGATTATCCTTTCCATTTGTAACTGATATGGCATATGTGTTTTTCACTAATAATGGTTTTATAGAGATAAACGATTTTAGCCTGACTATTTTTAACAGACTCAAAATTGAAGTAAGGTTAGTCAGATAAAGGAGGAAGAGTAGTCAAGGTTAACAAGACTTTGCCAAAAACAAAAAGAACAATGCATCAAAAGACTAACACCAAAGATCTGAAGCCAAGCTATTTTACTGGAGGCAGAATATGTGATTATTGTGCTATAAATATGGATATCAAGGATATGGATATTCTATTCTTCTTTCATGGCACTTGCTGGCAGCAATACCGAAAAGACGGCAAGCACTACCCGATGCCTAGGTACGCTTGATAGGGATCTCACTAAGATGAAGTGCTAAACCCATTGGTTCGTTTCTCAGATATTTCGTGATACCGTATGGAAGTCTTTCAAAGACTGGTCTGAAAGCATATCAGTTCCATGGCTGTTAACTATCTTGATGGACTTTCGATGGTTGTCCAGTATGTGAAAGGTGTTATCTAAATTGAGTTTGGTTTTGAGTCTGATTCTGAGTGTGAGACTGCCGCGCTAATGGTAGTTGAAAGAATGGGACTCCACCAGTACCACCTAGAGCATATGGGAGTTGCCCATTCCATCTATTGATGGATAGCCACTGAAGATAATCTGGACTTTGCTTTAATTGTGAAGTAATGATTCTAATTGCCTGTGATTCACCACTGGCCTTGGCTACGTTTGCTCTAGCCGTCGCATTGGCTTGTACAACTGTTTGGTTTGCAACTACTTTTATGGCCAATAAATTATTCTGTTCAGTTAAATATTTTTGGAATGCAACTACTTTTGATTCTACCTGATTAGCAAAAGCTTGTGAGAATTTAAAGTCAGTTATGAATACTGTTTCGACAACTATATTCCTTGCCCCAAGAGTGTTAGCAATACTTCGAGCTATTACATCCTTTGCTGTGGCTCTTTTTGTTATTAGTTCTTCAGCATTAAATTTTGCCACACTTGCTTTAACTGATTCCTGGATGGTTGGTGCGATTATTCTGTTTGCATAGTCTGCTCCAAGCTGTTGATAGATTATATTTGCCTGACTTGGACTAATATGATAATTCAACGCGATTGTGGTTTGAACTTCTTGAAGATCATTTGAAGCTGCAGTGGCATCAGCTTGATATTTGAGAGTACGTACTTCCATCTGTACTACCTCTTCAGCAAATGGAATGATAAAATGTACCCCTTCTCCTAATACACGATTTTCCACGGCCCCCACATACAGAACAACTCCTCTGTGACCTGCTTGTACAACAACTACTGATTCAAACATAACGACAATAATAACAACAAATGTGATTACTCCTGCTATAATTATTAACTTGTTAGAAGAGCCCGGCCTTGAATATCTATACGATCCTCCACTGGCGTTATGGACTCCGTCACCTGATCTCTTGAATGGATTTCTCATAAAACTTACTTATTCTTTAACAATTATAATATGAAAATCGAAGGTAATTTAATCATAGCTGCCATAATATGGCCGAGATTTTTCAACTTAGCTAGTGATAGAAAATTCCATCGTGAGTATTTTCCTCAGTCGCCCTAGAGAGATTGGCCTGACGTGATAACCCTGGTCTGATTTCATTCCTGACGCTTCCATTCTTCCAATACTCTTAATTACTTGTATTCAAAAGCCGTATTAATTCATCGGGGATTGCTTCTGGATGATTCGTAGATGCAGCCCTAGCCAAAGTTATATAGGATAATTTACTCTGCTGTGTTTCTGTTAGGTGCTGAGAAAGCAGATAATCAGATATGTACGCCTGTTCACAATTTCTTGAGATACTAGGATCTACTGTACAAGTTTGGTTCATAAATGATATCATTTGATTACAGACTGCTTTATTTGTCCTGACGTCTGTTCCTTTTCCACCACACTGAATATTCGAGTCCCCTAATTCTTGCTTAATGAGCTCTGCACTTGCAGGATTCTTTATTGTTAGCGAAATATACTGTTTAAACGGGAGTCCTGACTTGTACAAGTCTAACATCTCTTGGGGGGTAGTAGAGCTATCGAATGGTTTTGATTTTGTCTCCCCTACTGCTGAAGCAGCAAGACCTAGAGCAAAGATGGCTGCCGATACCCCTAAAGTTATTAAGGTTTTTTTGTTAACGGACTTGATAAGACCGACTATGACATTAACTAGTACAGTTACAGACATCTTTCCTACTTCCAAATTTACTTTTATTAATTTGAGAAGGACATATAATATTTACTCACTTGTTTTATATACATATTTTACCTTCATTTAGGACTCGCTTAAGGTGCTGTTGTAGGATATAATATGATTCCATTGTGGGTTGTTCCACTCCCCTATAGTACTCTTCTTTATTGAGTAATCCTTATTGATTTGTATAGTCTGTACTGTATACCAGAGCGTATATACCACAGGTAATGTGCAGGAGAGCAAGTACTATCGGTCAGTGTTGATGCAGAGAGTTAAGACCCCCAGTTAAACTCTTCCTTCATCCCTGGCTGTTAGACTTGCTTGATTGATTGATTGTTATTGTCTATCTTAAAGTTGACATTCAAACACGAAAATGATCATTTTATTTCTCGGATAATATTGATGGGTGTAATAATTGCGCACCATTACCAAGGTAAATGAAAAATGATACAGATGAAAAGCGAGTTGGCTCTATATACTGATTTGTCGGCGAATACAGCAGGATTTTGAAGGCACAGACGTTATGTCGGTTAAACTTAGCAGGCAAAAAGAGTAACAATGAAGTGAAGAAGAAGAAATAATAGGTGGGATGGTGGCTAGAGAGTTTGCATTTTTGAATGAGGATGGGTTAAAAGTGACTTAAATCGGGCAAGTTGACATTTTACTATATCATCTTCTCCTAGCAAAGATTTTGATCACCACTGGGATATGAGACTCTCCTTACAAACTAGAGCTACAAAATTGCCTCAGTACCTCACCAATAATGCTAACTTGAGTCATCATTAGCCCTCTATGAGGTCAGATGCTTCTGTCACAAGTGAAAAGAGGTTTTCAGTTCCTTGCCGCTGAGGGCGTCTAGTTTCTATCACTTGGCTAATGGTAGACTGAATGAAAATATAGCTCCCTTTTCATTTCCACTTTCATTGCTATTGCTATTGCTATTACTGTTACTATCCTTGGGATAGTTCTCAGCCCATATTTTACCTCCGTGTGCTTCAATAATATTTTTAGATATAAACAAGCCAACTCCTGTTCCACCAGGGGAATTTGTTACAAATTTTGAAAATAGCTTTGGCAAGACTTCTGACTTTATGCCTGGGCCTGTATCTTTGATATTCACAACAGCTTCGCCATCTCGTTTTTCTGCATTTTTTTTGTCTGAATTAGCCGTGAACTTTATTGCATTGCTTAACAGATTCGATATAACTTCAAATATCCTCACTTTGTCTGCGCTAACTAAAATTGGTTCAGATTGTGATTTATGTTTTGAAGTAAATACAAGCTCGATCTTTTCCTTGGATAGATCATTACTAAAATCATTAATCACATTTGTGATTTTTTCAATCATATCAAACCTCTCCTTGTCTAGCTTTAAGGACTTGCTCTCAATTTTTGTCATATCCAAAATGTTTTGTTCTAATCTTAGCAACCTCTTTGCATTTCTAATAATGATATCAAGGTACTCTATGTCCTCCTTTCCTGAAGTGTTAATCTTCTCTTCACCCGTTCTTCTTCGTCGGAGAACTTCAGCCATACCCAATATCGGTTGCAAAGGTGCGCGTAGCTCGTGAGCAGCTATGCTAATAAAATCATTTTTTAGTTTATCGTTATTATTGAGTTTCTGATTTGTCTCTTCAAGCTTTTGTGTCAATTCGCTTTGGTCTCTCATGTACCTTCTGATAGAAGCCGTCATAGAATTGAAGGACTCAGTTAAAATAGATAGTTCGTCAGTACCTTTTTGTCTAACGGTCACATCAAAGTTTCCTTTCTTCAATTTAGAGGTTGCTTGAGTCAGATCGAATATCGGTTTTAACATTCTTGTAACAAGGTACAAAATTAGTACTAAAATACCAACGATTAGAATTGCAAAAAGAATTTGCAATTGCATCAGATTCTGAGAATTTCTGTCTGTTTGTATTCCCAGCTGCGTAACCAATCTATCAGAGGCATTAACCAGGTTATAAGCTAATGACTCAAATCTCATCTGTGCCAGAGGCTGATCTATTAACCTAGCCCTTAGTTGATGGGTCAATGCTACCCTTGTGAAAGAAAGCTTGTAAACATTCCAGTTTTGATAAATCGTTTTCCACATCTCTAAAAGATTTGATTGCAGCGGTTTCAAATCAATACCTGAGATTATTCCACCTTGTTTAAGGGTCACTATATTGAATTGTAGGCCATTTATGGCAGCAGCTACTTGTGAAGTGCTAGAAAATCCATCCAAGTATTTTTCAGTTTGTAATAAGAGATTTGTAGCAAGGAACCTATTCTTGCCTGCAATATTAATGGTATTTCCCAACGACGACTGCTGGGAAAAAAAAGCCAAAACACTGAAACTGCTGACTATAAGTATAATCTCAACAATAACTAGGAGAGTAATTTTTAAGAGAATTCTTGAATTTATTTTATCCACTCTAGATCCCCTCTACCTTATTCCTCGTCTCATCTTTTCTCGGCTCCTCGTCTTGTCTATCAAACACTCATCCCCTTAAGCATTTACAACCACCTAATCCAGCTCTGACCTAATTCTATTTACCAGATCATCAATAGTAACTGGTTTCCTGATAAAGCAACCCAGGCTTATTGATGGATAAATTTCCCTTAAAGCCTCGCGGTTTATTTCTCCAGAAGACATGAAACAGATTTTGACATTAATATCAACAGCAAGAATTTTTTCACATAATTCGAACCCGTTCATATGTGGGAGACGAATATCAATTAAAATAAGATCATAGAAAAATGGCTTAAACCCCGACAGTACTGCTAGTGGGTCGTTTGAAGTATCCACAGCAATTTTTTTCTTATTATTATCAACGTTATTTGTATCTTCAATTCCTACTTTGAAGGTTACAGTTACATCAGGATCGTCATCTATAATCAGTATCCTTTTCCAAAATTGTTCTCTAACTTCTACGGTAGCTGCGTGATCCCGTGTGAGTTCATAAGCGTTCATTATTTACATCATCGTACCATTTACTTTTAACAGGTTTTCAAGCTCAATTCTTATTATTTAACATCACCACTTACTAAAGATTTTGACAAAGCCCTCAATTAAGAGAAATATCCGGATCGTGAAAAGATGGCTAGATCAATGATAGAGACACAGTTGGGAGGAAACATATTGAGACTGAGAATAGATTTGATTTATGATCAGCCCTCTCTAACCAATATCCTTCTGGAAATACCTAAGTCCACCAGGTAGGCTGACTCGTTTTGCTTCAGTAGCTTTGTATCGTACCAGTTCCGCTCTCGCTTCAGGTGGGCTCTTCATTCTTGTAAGTATGTCTCCTTTCTGATACTTGCCAGCATCTCTTCTCTACTTTAATAAGCCAATTTGCTTGTAGAAGCAAGGCTGTAGTGATCTGTCACGTAATTTGCATGCTGTAAAGTGCCATGTTGCTTCCAGCGCAAGAAATACCGCTGCAAATCCAAGACCTACGTATGCTATACTTTCAAACATATCTGCTTCTATAGTGTTTAAAGAATATAAGGTTATTGTAGATCATACTTAACGGATGACATGTTTATACGTAATTCATTTGTGTTCTGATAAATATAACTTACAATATAAGATTATTAGCGTTCATTCGTAAAATAAACTAAGGACATATGTCTTGGAGAAACCATACTTTGTGCTACGTTGTCCCACATATCATACCTAGTCGAAGGGTATACCCTTTTATAGAACAGTATAATGGGATAAATTTTGATGCCACAAGCAGTTACAACCTTGAGCTCAGAGCTTAGCCATCCAATTAGGTGCTACAACTATGGTCACCATGACACCATAGCCATGCAAGCTAACATTAGAATCAACAGAACCGATATTGGAACCACTTAGCTGTTTCGATAATGAGACTAACAGTATATAATTAATGTTAAAGCCATCACGAATTAATTTACATCAAATTAACAAATTAACAATTGAAGATAATAGTATTCCAAATATGCGGACCTCTGCAAATGTACATTCCTACACCATTAAGCGGTCAGAAGGATGCCCCAAGAGATCTGAAAAACTTGAAACATCTAAAGTTGTTAATGTCTATGATACATGTAGGGTAAATGGATTGATACTGTGAAATAAAAATTACAGCTAAATGCCAAAAACCGAGTATCGACATCTGGCTCAAATCAAAGGATCACGTCTAGATTGGTCATAAGCATAAACAGTAAATGGCGAAAAAATTCACAAGACACTCCTGCCCCGTAAGCGAAAGACTACGATTAAGCAGAGATTGGAGTGATTATATGAGGAAGAACAAAGTGTGTGATGGAGAGTATTATCGGAATGGTTGGGAAAGTGATTTAATTTATTGCACTATCCAACGATTCCATATTCTCTTGCAATTTTAGGCCATACAAATAATCATCTAGGGTGAAAGCTCTACATAAGGGACTTAAATTTGAAGTATAGATTTAAATTGTAGATTTATACTATGAATCCCCGGGTTTCATATACTGGTGCAATGATCTGACATGCTGCAGAACTAGCCAAATCGTAACAATTTCTTCCATTCTAATTTTACAAAATTCAAAATTAATTTGGTGTAATCAATAAAATCAATTTGAATCTTAAATCAATGAAATTTTTACCAGTATAACAGTTATAGCATGCGAAACGGATTTAGTATGCTCAGCTGATAACTTTGAATAAAGCTAAAATCGTCATCTTTGAACTTGTTTTACTTGGTATTACCATAACCCTTGCAGCTGGAATTACTCCCTTACAGGTTGCACTGAGTAAATCTTCCTCTTCATCACACCATCATCATACAAAATCATCGTCCTCTTCATCTCCTTCAATTAATCCAGATTCCCTGCCAAATTACCAAACCAATCAGTCAACAGCTCACCTTTACTTCGCACCACCCCCACCAACCTCAACCTCACCTTCACCTACCAGTACAACGGATTCTGCCCACAAAGTGAATAAGGTGATTATGATAAATTTTGATGACGGATGGAAGAGTCAGTTAGTGTACGCAAAACCAATACTAGATCAGTACGGATACAAGGCAACTTTCTTTATTCCATGCGCCAAAATGGCTACTGCCCCTTATTGGATGACATGGCCTGATATAGCAAAGCTACGAAACGATAAAATGGATATAGAATCACACACCATGACCCATGCTCATCTGACAACGTTGCTTTCATCCCCAGCTAAATTGGCTTATGAGATAGGATATTCCAGACAATGCCTTGCTAATCAAGGCTACAACACCCCGATTTTTGGATATCCTTTGAATTTGGGATCCGATAATCCGACTATTGTAAATATCGTTGCCAAATATTATGATCTTGCACGAACAGGTAGTTCCCCACTCATGTTTACTAATTGCATTGGCTTTCCCAAAGATACCCAGACAAATTGCAGCACATATTCAGCTGACGGGAAGCTGAATCTTGCAAATAGATATGACATTCGAAGTGAAAGTTTCTTCCACATAAGTGCCGGTCACAACTTCAGCCCTCCAGAAATGTTTCAACAGTTCGTTCAACGTATGAACAGCCAGATTCCGTATAATTCGAACGGAAAAATAGGGGCGTTTCCAATTATTACTTACCACAATCTAACAAACAATATGGACGAGTATGATAATGCCGCATCGACTATTACTGTCAGTTTATTTGCCCAAGAAATGAAATATCTGCATGACAATGGCTTTAGGGTATTATTACTCAACCAACTTGGCTTCGATCCAGTAAAGAATGCATTTTACTTGAAGAACGCTGTTCCTCCGCTTGAAACGATTACTGCTTCGTCTACATCCCCGTCTGCCAATCCTGCTCAACCCACATTAAGATAAATCAGACGCTCCTACAGCAATTCCCATATCCTTCATAATGGCATATCCTACAATTGCTGTACCAAACAGAAAGCCACCTCCTGTAGAAAATACAAGGCTTCTACAGACAATTTATTGGCCATCTGCCTTTCGAATCTTGACTGCTGACTCGTTTGGATCACTCTACGCGCTCTTTTCGTTAAATCATCTTCAGATTTGGCTTGGTAGGTTAGCTCTTGTGGTTTTATCATAAATGATTCACGTGGACCGTTAAAGATGAACTAATAAAAAATCACAGTAATCACTATAGATATAATGCCAATACGTTATACGGTGGGGAAACCAAGTTCAAGTTTAAATTAGAGTTGAAAAGAATTCTAGGATTGAAGATTTTTAGGACGGTGCTCTGTAACTTAAGACTCCAAGTGTTTGCAGGCCAGCATCTACCCACTAAGTGGACAGGTCTTCGGCCCAGCCCGATTAGAAAATCAACTTTTAAATGGTTAATGTCTGGTAACATTTGACACATTGCAATGAGATTTCGCTCTCAGAACGACTTAATATTCTAAATTTTTTTGATCCACAGTTCGCACAGATAGGACAGCTTCTCGATCTCACCTTCATTACTTCATATTATATTCTACATGATCTGATTATACATTTGGTGGTTCTACTTTAACGCGTACGATATAATGAAGGCTGATGGTGTATCAACTACATTATATGTTAACTTATGATTCATGGGTTATGAGAACCGCTCTAATAGGTTCTGTTGTCGGAATAGTTTTTGCGTGTGTGCTTTTGGGAATGTCTGAAATTGCGCAACCGACGTTAGCTATTGATCCAAAAGTTTTGACTAAGAGTGGTGCTGGGGCTTGTACTTCCTGTTATGGAACCATCTGGAAGCCTTTGTATTAGCGCCGCCAGGTCTGACGAACTCTCTCTAAAGCCCCTTTGCTTCTTCTGGCTATATCCTTAGTGGGAAAAAGCCTGGGACATACACATAACAGTGGAACCATATGTACTCCATAATTGACATAGGTTGGCATTATAGGGTCAGTACCAAAGCAAAATCAGTACTTTTAGTAGTTCAGTTTCCAGGACAAGTAGCTCTTCTACATTCAGTTAGCTAGTACTAGCAGTAGTGTTAGATTAAGTCACGAATCATCTAATAAACAAATTCTAATCTGTCTGCGCTTTCTTCTACCTCCAATCTATTGATTTATCAAAACAACAAATAATGCCTTTGGAAGCGGATCCAAGGTTCCCTGATAAACCGTTTCTTTTATACTATCTATTCTAAAAGATTCATTAAATAAATCTTTTATTTCGTCTTGTGATAACTTGTATGGGCCTTCCTGCATAGGCTCTTTGTCACTAAAGCATTTTAAAAATAAGATTCCATTAGCTTTTAGTATTCTTTTTATTTTTCTGATGTATTCTGATCTGTTTGCGGGTGAAAGAACATGAAAGCAACCTCTGTCAAATATGTAGTCAAATTCATTGTCATTAAGCTTTGTATTTAAAATATCATCTACAATAAATTTAATATTTTTCTCATTGACACAAATTTTTGTTGCTCTCTCAACTGCAGCTTCAGATATATCAGAACCGATAACACTAAAACCTCTTTTAGCAAGACATATTGCTTGTGTTGCCGGACCTGTGCCGAGGTCAAGGAATTTACCGTCATTGAAAATCTTTCTGTTATCTAATTCCCTTTGTAAATCAGTATCTAAGGTTTCATTAAACCATGGCATCGTTTCTACCTTTTGATTTTTGTATAATGTTTCCCAGTTAGGAAAGTCTTTTTCTAGTCCTGACATAATCTATCTTAATTCTGTAGAATACGATAATAAATTCTGCTATGTATGCTTGTTCATATCCTCTGATGTCGATGAGGTGCAGCCCAGAACATGAGGATGGAGCAATAACAAGAAAGGAAATCCACAGAAGTAAGCAGCTTCTAATGCTAGATTGCTATTAAATTATAAGCTAATTGCAAGATACTTTCTACGGATATTACAATTTAGGGCTCCCACTAGATTCGCCGGAATTCCCCAGACCGATAGCCAATGCGTTTACAACAGCACATGTGCTAAGAAAAATGTGTTCAAAGAACCAACAAATAAACCGACCAAAGAAAACGGCTTATGCGACGAAATTCTGTCGAGGCGAAGGTTAGAAAGTTGTCTTTCCGAAGTATGCCTTGACATGAGGTCGGTATAGATAGTATAGAATGAACGCGCTAATGGCAATACTTACGATATCTTCTGAAAAGTTCGAACCCGATGCAACTGCTCTAGGAAGTGAGATTAGTTTTATGATAATTCCGATAATCAATACTATCATAGATATAGTCCATGCCCATCCTTTTCCCTTCCACAGCCCATAGCCCATAACAAGGTATGCGATACCGATTATTAACGATACGACGCCAGCTGCCACGAAAACTAAGCCTAGTGCGGTAAGCGGTCCAATGGCAATTGATCCTATCCCTACTAGAAGTGTCAGAATACCAGCTATTACGATCAAGATTGCAATAATAGTGACTCCTAGTGGTCTAGACTTTGTCTGCATCAGCAATCCATACGTTTACGATGTATTTTGGCTTTTCAAACGAAAAATCTAATACATTATTCCAGTTTTTGGATAAAGAAGAGGTAAAGGAAAGGATGAATAAAAATCATCCATCCGTTATAAAACAGGTGCCTCCAGAGGATAGCACGCTTTGGCGGAAATTATAGCGTTGGCTGAAACAATAATCTACTGAGACATCTGATTTTCTAGTTTGTATCAAATTTCTTTGAAAAACCTAGTGAACAAGCATTGGCATGACCTGTCATTTCATTATATGTTGCACTGAGCACTTTACGTCGAATCGTATCCTTCTTCTAAATTTCTATGATATTGTGGTAAAAGACCACTTTGAACAATCCAAAGGCTGACTTGACTATGATGCTGGTGGAGAATGCTGTAAGCTAGAATAGCAAGAGAAGAAAGGGATGATCTCGTAGTATGACATTATCCTAGACTCATCAATCTGAAATGTGCCATAGCCAACGACTACAAAACAAAGAGTTTCAGATTGAATATAATCATGTATCTGTTTAGAAGATTAGAGCTAGCAATTAATGTTAATGTGAATAGTCTACGAAAATAGTCTACGAAAGTAGTAAAGCGAGTTTTAGTAAATCTCAGACCTGGTGGCTTTCCAATGATCTGTAATCGCTTTTGCAAGGTTAATGTCTCTTTTGGTTATGGCATTGACATCGAAGGAGTGAAAGCTTAACGGTCCTCCAATTAATCTTAATAATAGGATGATGGTTGACCTTCTCAGCAATATTTGCTACACTATTTACAAACTAAATTGCATTCACAAAACTTGAAAATTGAAATGATTTTACGAGCTTGTCTTCCTCTAATTCCCAGCCGTCACCACCTAATTCTTCAACATCTCTTTTTATTTCTTCATTGGGCGCATATTATATTATTTTGGTTAAAACAAAGATGTTTCAAGGGATAAGTATGTAATACACGTCCCGGCATCTCTTCCAATTTGTTCTGATATACTCACACAGGTCATGACTGTAAAATGGTCAACCGGTCATTTATTGCCATTTTCTATGCAGTTATTGAATATTACCGGTCTTAACTCATTTTCTTCTTCTAGATCGTTTGGTGCTATCCTTTCTTTTCGTGTTATTCTTTCTTTTCGTGTTATTCTTTCTTTTGGTGGTAGGGGCCTGCTTTATAATCGATGTTACTCTAATTTTCTGAATATCCTTCTGAACCTGCGACATTTGTTTTTCTAATTGTCTAAGATGGGAGGGAAATTGTTTAACAATCTCAGTTTGTCTTTCCAATGACCTTAGCTGTTTTTGTAATGGTTGAACCATTGTTGTAATTTTATCAATTTGAGTTTGTAGTGGTTGAACTGTCCGGCCCAGTTTATCCATTTGACTAGTATGCTTCTCTAGTAGCCTAGAAATGGTAGCTAGTCTAATTGCCTTTGGAGTAGTAGAAAGTTTTCTTAAAATCTTTTCCGGGGATACTTCTGTTTCACGACTTTCCGGTACATCTTGCTGTTGTTGCAGTTGCTCTATGGGCATATCATCTTGCTCTTCCGAAGTTATCTGGACATTGTTTTCATCTGACATAGTATAAGCTAGAATAGCTAATCACCAGAGCAGTTATTAAATTTTTATTTATTCAACTTGAAAATAAGCTAATGGACCATCAATTGGCCGCTGGACAGATAGCCGAATGCGCCAGGAAAAGCTGATACGACGGATGTCTATTATAGAAGATAATAGGTTTTGATGACTATATCCGCCACATGGCCTTCAGCTTATCTGCAGAAACTTTAGCATCATTTTCACTCGTGAAAACCTCCAAAGTAACTGTTCTATCATATTCAACGTCCTTCAGTGCTTTGACTATATCTTCGTGGTTGATTAGACCTTCTCCTACCGCAAGATGCTCGTCCTTTTTACCATGATTGTCGTGCCAGTGAATATGAATTATTTTACCTCTGAATGTACTTATGTAGTCAAAAACAGAATCCATCCCTCCAGAGGTAAATGCATGGGGAACGTCTAAATGAACAAGCAACGAATTAACATTATCGATAATATAGTTAAATTCAACCACATCATGTATTCCATTCGAAAGTGGCACATTTTCTAGCATAACACGCACATTATACTTGGATGCATACTTTACAATCTCCCTGAGACTCTTTATCAAATTATCCAACAGGATTTTTCTCTTTTCACCGTAAAACATACCATTGAGGTTGGCATGAAAATTTATCAGATCCACCCCTATGTTCTTCGCTGTCCTAATGTCTCTCATGGCTTCTAAGACCCATGCATGCCTAACATAGTAACAGTCTGAGCCCAGATCTATCCAAAACGGTGTGTGACCGATAGGTTTCTGTTTAAAAGTGTTAAGCAACCGCGTTATCTCATTCTTCTTCTTGTTAACTATCTGTGGACTACCCTCAGGTCCTTCAATACCTATCTCAACATATTCAAAATTTAGCTCACGTATTTTACTGATTTCACTTAATATCTCATTTGAAGGATTTGTAAGCATTCCATAAGATGGCATATCTAATTCCGACCGACCGTAATCATATGTGAGACCAATTGTATTTCTTATTTGCTCCTTAGGTCTTGGCAATCCTTAACTTAGTTTTTCTAACTGAGCTTTCCATTCAGGTTAGATGAGTTCAGATATGACCAATAAGCGAATTATCGGTAAATGAGTCCTAAGGCCTGCAAATAGTATATGTCACCTAATAGAAATATTCACATATAAGGTTGGTTCTAAGCAGTAGTTTTTATTCCGGTTATCCGATCACATTTGATCCCTAATTTTCGTGATTTTTCCTAAGCGCCTCTAGGTTTGGAGCTTCTTGTAAACAAAAGCATTTATCAACTTCCGGATTGTCGTGAATGTTGAACTGCCTTACTCTGAACTCATATTCAGGGCTTGTCTGAAGATCTTTTAATATATTCTCATCAAATCCTTTCATCAAGTGAGCATCGAGAAACCTCGACGTTATGATATGTAAACAAGTTGACTGAAAGTTTATCCATCAGCACGAGGGATGGATAGCCATTGAGCTGTTTAACAAGGTACAAACTATAGATACCGAACTCCCTCCCTACTATTTTTATTATTTGGGTTTTTTGTTTTCAAATGCGCATGCAAGACTTGAGTCCACTTTTCAAATACATTATCACCATCGTTATCGATATTAACTACAACGATTTTTCTAAATGGATATGGCCGCAGTCTCAATTTGGGCAGTAATCAGCTTTGTAATTGGGTTGATAGTCTCCACCATTATCATATATGTCGTTACCAAGATATTTGGAGGAAAAGAAGGCATAAAGGCAGCGTTCTCAACTGCCGTTATCGGGGCAATTATCTACAGTGTAGTCTACTACCTGTTAGGGAACGGGTTGTTAGCAGGGATCGTAGGGGGGATAGCATGGTTGTTGTCCTTGCGATGGATATACAAAATCGGTTGGCTGAAAGCCATAGTGATTGGGGTAATTATTTGGATAATAACTTCCATTGTTGGAGTATTGTTGCCAACAGCTCCTGGACCACTATAAATCGTTAGATCTTCTCTTCGATCTAATGAAACATGGGATTCCAATAATAGAAATAAAGTATTAAAGAGCATCATAGCCCATAGCCAGTCACTATATATTTTTCATTGCCATTCTAGAAGATGGTAAGTGAGCATTATTTGGAGAATATTTAAGGTAAATCCCGTATGTGGGTAAAAGGAATATTTAATACCCACTTATTGGCAAAGATGTGTAGCCATAGAAAAAGGGGCTGGAAAGTGAAAACCACAACTGACGGTTCGGTCAACGGTGATAAGAATGATGCTTTGCAAGATAATGATCTTGGAAATTTGCCTACTCAAGAATATAATGAAATTTGCTTCATAGGGACTCAAAGTTGTTGTGTATGTTTTGTTGATATCGTCGATTCGACCCGAATAACATCTAAACTCGAGCCTGAGAAAATAAGAAAATACTATAGCATTTTTCTAAATAATATAGCTGCGATAGCAAGAGGCGCAGGAGCCAAGATTATAAAAAATATCGGTGATAGTCTGGCATTCTACTATCCTGTGTCATCTGGGTCGTTTGGCATATCTGTCTTCGATAACGTGCTTGAATGTTGTATAACTATTATTGGAGCACGCGATACAATTAACCGCAAGTTACAAGAAGAGGGGCTACCACCAGTTAGCTACAGAATTAGTGCAGATTATGGCAGGGTAGAAGTAGCCAAATCAGCTACTTCCATAGAAAATGACATATTTGGAACCATAATGAATAGGTGCTCAAGAATTAATTTGATGGCTATACCTAACGGCATAGCTATAGGAAACGGATTGTACGAAGCAATAAAGTTGTCCCTACTGCATCATACCAATACGAGCTATGATTTTGAGGAAATAATCATGCCCCAGCATAACATAGGGGAATTTGTTAACTATCCTATATACCACGTGCACAGAAACGACGACTTTGGCTCTCTCAGCCGACTTGACATCCCTGAATCGGGATGGGCGCCTATCAACGTGTTGTTAGTCGATGATGAAGAGGATAGCCTTTGGACATTCAAGGAATGTTTGTCTTCAGGAGGCTATAACACAGATGCATTCACAGACCCTCTTAAAGCATTGGACCATGTTGCAAGCCAAAGTCCCTCTCATTACAAGCTAGTCATATTAGATATTAGGATGCCAGGGCTTAACGGTTTGCAATTATATTATAGAATAAAAGCAATCAATCGTAATATCAAAATACTTTTTGTATCTGCTCTAGAAGCTGTTCCTGAACTTACAAGCATCTTACCAGATACGAGAACCAAAGACAGTTTTATTAAGAAGCCAGTCACAATTGAAAGCTTTATGGGCACTGTGAGGGCTACTTTAACCCAGAGATAACCTATTCTTCCAACAAATAAGGTACTTGTTCAAAAAGCTCATCGTTCAATCACTGATTGGCAGGATAAAAGTAAATGTAGCTCCCTTCCCACTAACGTTATTTTCAGCCAATATCCTACCACCATTTGCTTCAATTATACTTTTTGAAATGAATAACCCTAAACCTGTACCCTTATCAGATTTTGTAGCAAATTTTGAAAAAAGACGTGACAAGATGTCTGGATCAAGTCCGCTACCCGTGTCCTTTATACTGACAACAACTTCATTGGCAGATTTGCTCTTATCTATAATTACAGATATGCTACCTTCATTTGTAAATTTAATTGCATTGCTCAGCAGGTTTGAAACTACTTGGCCTATCCTTTCTCTATCTGCTTTTATTAAAGTAGGCTCATGACGATGGCCTTTTGGCTCTAACTTGATATCAAGTCTGTTGACTTTATTTCCTTTAGAAATTTGATTATTAGCATCAGATATTTCGTCTATTATCACCTCGTTAAGATCGAATAATTCTTTTTTTAAAACCAATGATTTCGTTTCAATTTTAGTAACATCAAGTATGTCTTCTGTAAGCCTTTGCAGTCTCCTCGCATTTCTAATAGCAATATCCAAAAGTTTGCGCTGATTGACATCCTTTATTTGAATTCTTAGAAGTTCTGTCAAACCAAGTATGGGTTGTATCGGTGTACGTAATTCATGAGCAGCTACATTAATAAATTCTTCCTGCATTTTGGCATGAGTTTTAAGTTGTTCATATAGCTCGTTTTGCTTCCATAGACTCTCAAAAATTGAAGCATATGAAGAAATAATTGACTTGCTGTTGGAGTATGTAGCCAGTCCAGCTGCAAAGAATGAACTTTCCTTCGTATCATCTTTTAGTTCGATAATTATGCAATTCTTCTTGTCTACCAGTACAATCGTAATCCTAGTCTGAAGACTCTCTTCAGCAACTCTAAAATCCACCTTAGGACAAATTCTTGCTGCCTGGGTTAGCGTATCCTTTAGTCTTTCGCCAGCAGGGATAAGTATCCTAACGTCCACAGCACGCTGCTCTGTTGCTTCATTTAATAGCTCTAGCAAACCCAGTCGTGTTTGACGCCAAAATGCATTTGCGGTTGCAAAGATACATAGCACCTCATGCTTTGAGTTTCTCACGTAGTTCCACGCTCTACTTATCCCCTCTCGCGGATTTTGGATAATTTCTATCTCTGCTAGATCGGAACCTTCTTCAAGATTTCTTAATCTATCATCCGCGTTTATTCCTTGATTCCAAAGTTCGTCAAATATAGAAGAGAAATGTTGTATATATGCCGGTTCATTGCTTAGTAGTAAACTTTGTACCATTCTACCTCCCTCCATCTTTTCTATGGTTGCAGCGATTTCAGTATCTGATAATCCGAAACTCATAGGAGGCAAATTCTTCATATGTCTAATCTGAAAACCGGCATCCACAAAGATCTTTGCTAGTTTTGCATTATCTTTATCAATATTAGTAATGTACCTTATGCCCTTATGTGTTCCTTCTTGCTGCCTCTGCAATAGTTTTTTCTTTAATTCAAAAAAATGCTCGTAGCTATACCGTAATCCTCCAGATGTCAGACACGATCGAAGGTCATTTGAATTAGCTGATAATCGACTGATTTCCTGCACTATCACGTTTGCGTCTTGAATTAGTTTAGTTTGAAATCGAGTTGTCGTTTCTCCTTCTTCAATTTCCTGAAATCTTCTTTGAGCTGATACAGATTTACTCCAAAGGGTATCAAACAAATACTGCTGATGTTCTACTGTATCCCGGACACTACTATAGATAGCTAATGACGCAATTTTTTTCTCCTTATATGTTATTGTTGGAGCCAAATATTCAGTTTCACTTATCATGAAATTACCCCTGATTTCGTCCAAGTGGCGAAGCTCACTTACAATTGATGTTAGCTGTTTGCAGTAAGGAACATTGGTATTTGTGATCTCGGTAAGGTATCTTAATTTTACATTCCTTTTTTTTGCTTCAAGAAAGGACTTTTTTATTGATTCAATATCTAAAGCCAGTGATGGTCTAGTATGATCCATGCATGTGTCAATTCGGCTCTTGGCTTTAGAGAAAAATCGCAATTCTCTCTTGATCACATTCTCAGACCCGTGCACGACCTCTGTTTTTTCTGACCTAGCAGCAGAAGTCTCAGATACTGTCAATGATACAATTATGAGAACTACAAATATTTAAGCACGTATTTTTATACATTAAACCCAATCAACGTAGGCTCAGTAAAGGTTTTTGTCAAGCACGCAAGCTAAGCCACTTATAAGCAGCTGTACTTTTAGCTCATAGTTTTGTCATTTATTATTTGAATAACTTGATCATCGGTGACCTGTGTAAAATCCTGATAGTACTGGCCCACTGAACGAAAACCTGTAGAAGGTTTTAGAACGACCTCTAATCTATCAGATTCTCGTTCCAACAATATTGCTGTTTCTTTACTAGTGACGGGTAATGCGATGATGAGACTCTTTGGTTTTTTCACATGGTTTCTAATTGATCTTGCTGCAACTATAACAGTAGCTCCTGTAGCAGCTCCGTCATCTACAAGTATGACTATTTTGTCCTGAAAGTCATATTGCTGCGGTAAATTACGATACAACGAGCTCCTACGTCTTATTTCTTCAATTTGGTATTTCTTCTCTTTTTCCAAATATTCCTGATTAATAGCCAACAATTGGACAAGATCCTGGTCTATGTAAGTTGTTCCGTCTTCCATGACTGCTCCGATTGCGTGTTCTTTATTATCAGGGTCAGTCAATTTCCTAGGAATTATTATATCAAAGTATCGAGCAGATAATTTCTTTGCAATAATATTTGCTATTACTACCCCTCCTCGTGGAATTCCTAATACCACTATATTTTCGTCATCCTTTCTGACTACATCCTTTAGAGATTCCGCCAAAATCTTTGCTGCAGATACTCGATCTTTAAATCTGAATTGAAGTTTGCCAGTCAGGCGTTTAAATATGTCAACCAATTGCCTATCCAGGATGATCTATCTTATAGCTTTAATCATAAACTTAACGGTCTTCGAAGCCTATCTATTCAGATCTTTTTTGTATCTATCAACCAATCCATCTATTAATATTAATTACGTCTAAATCGCAACAGCGAATATTCATGCAATAAAAAAAGTAAAAGATATGATGTGCTCCTAGTTTTCAGTTGTTCTGATTCCTACTTGCTGCTAGCCATCGAAGGTGTTGCAGTCATATTAGCACCCATCATCATGTCATTCAGAGCTCCACCATGCATCATCATGGATCTAAATAGCAACGCATCACTCATGGAGAAGCACACACTAGGTACCATGCCGCTGCGCATCATCATTGCTCCTAGGCCATTCATGGATGGATTGCCTTGCGCGCCAGACCCATCATACTCGATTGATTCATATTTCGTGCCATCATATTACCAAGCATCGGTAATCCCGTCAAGTTTCCGCTAAGTGTCATGCACATTAGTGGCATTACCATCACTCCTGGCCTAAAGCCTAGTGTCATATTACCAATTTTTAGATTCTTTCCACTTAGCAATTGTGCCATCATGTTTGCACTACTTTGTCCACTCCCTTTCTGCGAAGTCACTAGTGGGATAGCCAAGGCAGAATTTGTCATTGCAGATGTCAGAACTAATAGTCCTGGTCATAATCCCTATAGCTAATCCAGCTGATATCCTATTCATTAGGAGTTTAATTCCGAATTAACTAATAAATTGCTCTACAAAGGGTTGTGAACTAATATCATATTTTTCATCTGATACCTCTGATGGGAAAACCTACCTCTTGACGCTGGAGAAGCGTATACTGAATTATCTAGCAAAAACCATTGGCCCTACAACCCTGGCTACTAATATTGCTGCCTAACCAGAACAGCGAGAATTCATAAACTGATCATTCTTGCTTGAAGTGAATATAAGATTTGAATCGGGCCCCGCAACCTAGGCAACATGGAGTTGAAGCCCACAGGGAAGTTAACATCAATCCAGAGGGTATATTATCGCTGCTTGTTGTATTCCTAAGCGGCAGCAAAATGAAAACCGGTGGAAACAGTGGGTTCTTCAGTGACAAACTGTGGTGTATAGAACTGATTGATCCATGCCAACTTGTCAGAATGACCTACAAAAACACACATTGTACATAATTACGCTTAAGCTCTCTTTTTCTGTTAAAGGAATCCCCGCCAGCAATCATGAAGAGAACTTACATAACCTTAATTCATTGTCCCAATAGGATTAAAGATGATACTAGAATGGAGTATTATTTGTTACCCGTAGAAGAATCGGAAGCACTTGAAATCGAAAAAGCCTTGAGGAAAATCAATTATGATGTGGACGATAGAGCGTCAATATGGGGCAAAGAAGAGATTAACAAAGTTATTAATTCGATGACAAAAGAAAATGCACAAAATTTGATTTTAGAGTTCTTACCTGATCCAATAGGTGAAAAGTTTGCTAACGTCTATGGGCTAAATTTAGGGCAGCCATCCTCAAGTCTAAATTTGAACAGATGACGAATCAGCATATTCGAAGTGAAAGAGCTGCGTTCAGACTATTTGGTAAGAAAATAGAAATTTCAGCTAATAAATATATCTGTGACTGAACATCTTGCTGATAGAAGATGTCTTCAAGAATTAATACAAAGTACTTACTTACAGTTACTATAGCTTCAATAATTATTACCATTGTTGCTAGCGTTCCTTCATCTATAAAAGCACATGCATTTTCCCTACAGAGTGCGTTCAATAAATTAATTAATGGGTTGTTTCACAAAAGCCAAACTAAGACACAACATGAGAAGAACACTGATAATAATTCCACCTCTTCCACCGGTGCTCAGTCATTTCCTGCGGCCCAACCAATACCCCTTGCCGGAAGCGCTTCAATTCCATCGAATTGCCACATAGTAAACGGAGCGTTACCAGATCCAAAATGCACTCTAGGAGCTACAAACCCATCCGTAACTCAGGACGACATCAAAAATACAATTTGCGTTCCCGGATTCAGCAAAACAGTTAGACCGCCTGTGAGCTACACTACTCCTTTAAAGATAAGGCTCATGCAATCTTATGGGTTTACCGATTCGAGGTCAAATTATGAGCTGGATCATTTGATATCACTTGAGATAGGTGGAAATCCCACAGATGTCAAAAACCTCTGGCCTGAACCAGGATATGGGCAATATAACTTTCATATAAAAGACAGATTTGAGAATTATCTTCATAATGCAGTGTGCAGTGGTTCTGTAAGTCTATCTCAAGCCCAAAGAGAGATTGCAACTGACTGGCTAACGAATTGGAAGAACGCTGGACAGCCCTAAAATAGCTAACTACAAGATGCTGGCTTTCGTTTCAGAGTTATAGAAAAGAATTGAACCAACTTTATAGCCACGAAATGATACTCCGTCGCCAGCATGGTCTGATGCCCAAAAGTCGAATATAAGCGAAATTTGAAACGGTCTTAACGATTTATCATTCATATGAGAAATTTGTTTTGGACCTTATCGGAGATACTGTTCTAGTGGCCCTTCGCCTCGCAACTATAGCAAGCAAATCCCTTCATTTAGCCCAAGTATATTGGAGCCATTTTTGTCTCGGTTGAGTGATTGGGAAAATAATGATAATAATGAGGCGGCCCATGTACATGTGAAAGAAGCACAGCAGTCAGGATGATTGCTGCTGTTATTACTACAATTATTACAACAAAACAAAGCATGAAGTATAGCAGATAAAAGGCCATCATCGAATAGAGCCACAAGTCCTACGGATATTATTGTACTGCTGGTAAAGTGTTCCAGAATCTAAATGTGTGGTTGTCTAGATCTAATTAATTCAAGATCTGATTTGTTAAAATCAAAACTTTACAACATCTTAAATCCAAGTTAGCTGTGAATCCAATTTTAGGAATATAATTGTGGAGTATTACCACGAATAACGAGATTTTACATGACAAGGGTCGTCTAGCCGAGGTGAAATCATAAACTGGTAAAAAGTTGCGGAGTCTTTATATTTATCAATTTGGCAACAACGCCAAATGGGATCTGACCCAGGAAGTGCCTCTGCACCTGTAATTAAGAGATCCTTAATGCAAGAGTTCGTAGACTTCCTGAAAACTTTTGGCGTAATTGGATTAGCAATTGCATTCATTATAGGACAGGCAGCGTCTAAGTTGGTTACTGACTTGGTTAATGATATTGTTACACCTTTTATTGGATTGTTTTTACCCGCAGGAAATTTGAATGCAGTGAAGATCACCGTAGAACATTCGACTTTCTTGTATGGTCATCTTATCGGAAGTATAATCAACTTTCTGATAATTGCATTCATAGTATTTATCGCGTACAAACAATTATCGAGATTCAAATTAGTAGAAGATAAAACAAAGCCATCAGAATCAAAATAAGTCTCTTCTTATCACTGACAAGCCAGTCGTTGCTCCCCAATGTACTGCCCTTGTTTTTGAAAGCAATACTATGGCACTAGTAGTTGGAATGAGTCTTTTAACTCACAAATACTCAAAGAAGTAGGATTCAAAAATATTGAAGAAGGAGCATATGTCGAATCTGCCTGAGATAATAATTAGATATAAGTTGACAGTAATGGCTTTAGATACTTATAGCCAGCATTCGTAGTAGCTGAAAACGCGTTAGACTGGTAAATTGATTGTTCTACATCCAACTATCTCATTTGGATTGAGAAATTCATTTCATTTTTCTCTACATTTTACATTGATATTCTGGTTTGTGAATCCCAAAAAATCTTCGGTTTGCACATATCATCCACTATCTCCTAATTTGATTCAATGAACAGTACCAATTATACGTTGATCAAAATCAATAACCCGTCATACTAGTTAGAAGGGTCCAAGGATTGCTGTAATGCAACTAACTCTTTATCGTTGTCTTTGTTTTTGCTACAGGGTTGGAGTATTACCTTTAAATCATTGTCTGCT
>NZ_QURE01000025.1:22970-24416 GCF_009898475.1 Nitrososphaera sp. AFS
CTCGATTAACCTATCTCGTTCTTCAGATGATAATGCATTATCTGAGGAGTCAAATGCGTCAACTGCCTTAAGCTTCCAATAGCTTTGTTGTGCCTTGCCAATCAGAATATGTGCTTGATAAACTATTCTGCCAAATGAAGTAAGATTGTACTTTCCATTCTCTCTTCTGATGAGACCTGTTTTTATCATAGCAGACAATCTTGAATAATATTGTTTCCTTGTGAGTCTTAATCTGCTAATTGGAATCTCACAGCTGCCAGGGCAATTATATTGAAAAGGGAGAGAGATTTGTCATCAGAGATCGAGCGTAGTACGTCACAGGTGTTTAGTGGTGCCATTATCGGAAATTTCTCAAATGGCTGCCCCTGAAATTGTATAAAATCATTGGTCTCCCATTTATTAAACTCATTGTTATTTGTGACAGAAAGTGGATACAAACCTGATATTTCACCCAAAAAGACTACTGCGCTGCTTTTCTACGATGCATAGAGTATTTTCCCCCCGATAAATATACGCCAAAGTGCAATGGTACAAATGTATGCACCTTGGCACTCAAACAAAGCCAAATCTTCGAACATCGGTCACTGGGTGCTCTAATAGGAATGCAGGGTGGTTACGTAATACGTCTGATACCTGCAAATAAGAAGACAGCATAAACTATAGCGGTAGTGTCGCACAGTCATTTCAGACCAAAGCCAAATGTTCAAATAGCGAACATTGAAGAACTTCAAATAATATGGCCGATGATAATGTATCAGTAACTTTCAATGGGCGAGCCGCTAGTTCAGTCTTCATATCATACGTTACTTATACTCAAGGTGATCAGAACAGTGGATGTATTAAGGAACTAGATTACTTAGATACAGAACGTATCAAGGAGGCGGCCAAAGAAGAAAGTAAAAGCTCGCAATATTGGCAATTTACGACAATAGAATTTAGAACTACTGATAGATGGGTAATCGAAGAATGCAAGAACAAATCCGGCGCTGTAACTTATACACAGATGATACCAATAAGTAGCATCAACACAATAGAAGTCTTCTCTAATGGTTTGAGACCAGTATACGTAAGAAAGAATGAGCTATTGGATACTGAAGCTGAGCAGATGAAATAGAATTAAAATAATCATTTAAGCTTATAGTATCCCCATTATGATTCATGACTCCTTTGCCCACTGAAGATACATGGAAAGACGCAAGTATTAAGGGAAAGGAAGCAAAAATGGTGTTCCATCCTTTTGTGAACACTTTGAGTGCTGGTCCTTGCAATCATAAAAATGATGATCTCTGTCACTACCCTCAGCGTATGCTTGCTGTGTATCAACACTTGCAAACATGCCGGCGACCGATATAAGAATAAACAGTAATTTTGCTGATGAGAGTCTCGGAACGATCTCTTTAATCATGTTCGGCTAGTTACAAATATCAAATATAAATTATATCTTTA
>NZ_QURE01000025.1:24440-26996 GCF_009898475.1 Nitrososphaera sp. AFS
CCATGTTTTAATTGCTTTTATGAGTCCTTCTCTCATTTTCGACGAAATTATTATATAATTCCTTATGTATGATATAATTCACTACGTATTGCCTTTTCCGGGCCGGTTCGACGTTTACCGTTTACTCAACCGTGTTCCGGCTCGGGATCCTTTAAGAATTAGTCAGCAAAATTGTAGATCCAATATCACCTATATATCGAAAAGAATTCTATATAGCAAATCATTATATTGAAAATTGAGCATATAATTTTAGAAGTGTAAAAATGAAAGCAAAAGCAATGCCAGATTTAGTGGAAATTACAGATGACCCCGTTGCTTTGGCAATGAAGCATATTTTTTCTCAATTTGAAATTTACGACCTGGATATTGCAGATGGATTGAAGGAATTACTATTCGAGAAAAAATATGACCTGTATTCTCTACTTCAGTCTGATGCGGCTTCAGTGGCTGGGAAATTGGGAATTGAAGAATATGTGGCCAAAATGATAATCAATTCCGCAAAAAGAAAAGCGATAAAATAATATATTCCTTACTTTCTTTTCTATCTAAATCCAAGATCCTGGTGTCTCTTCTATGATTTCGTGCTTTGTTAATTTAACATGATTATTCGCCGATTCCATATTAAATTCCTTTTTGCACGGGACACAGAGATAACAAATCTTCAACATTCAATAAATACAGGACAGCCTTAAAAAGAGTATGAATTGGAATTACCTAAGATTATTTCCAGTTCCAAGAACGAGTATTAGTACGCGTCAAAGCAAAGAGATATGACAGCAACAGTTGATCCGTGTTCGCACTATTTTGGCATGCCCGTGGCTTTATGCGTTGATCTAATTCTGTTATCTGATAATGTCGGTTATCTGGTAATAACGGTGGTACCTGTCCCATCTCAAGTACAGATTTCTATCTCCATGTTCTTAATCTATAGTGGATGGAAATTGGAGATAAAATGCTATTAATGAAACGGATTCAAATTATTTCAATATGTCTTGAATAAAGGTAAGGACTAGATCAATTCACTAATGCTTGAAAAAAGTGACGCACCAATCTGTAGCATTTGGGGCGATTCCATGCCACAAACCACGTTCTATCGCACCCTGGACACAGTCACTATAGGAAAAATGTAATGGTGCTCCACAAATAACAATGCTTGATACACACGAGTGATAATTGAGCATCGGATTGCAGTCCTGTTCTGATTGATTTCCTGCAATTGGTTTTACAGCATCAATGCACCGATTGACTTCAGCACTACTTGTTGGAAGCGTAGTATCAATACATCCATGAGCGGTACAGATGTTTAACATGAATAGAAATATTGGCCCTACCATCAAGATCATATTACCACAGGCCCCATTTGAAGAGTGCTTTGAATCTCGTTACCATAGGCAGTATATAGTAAGAAAAGTATATGAAGATCTCAAATGAGTAAGAATTGTCTAGCACTTAATATTTATTTACTAAGAACATCAAAGAGAACCTTCTCATACAACCTTCGTCTTACACGTAGCCGGGTATCCAAACTAAAAATAGAATTTAATTACAATTTATCAGACGCCAAGGCCTAGTGCGCATTTCAATATACGTTCCGACATCTTCCGTTCGATTTCAATAGGGCGAGGAGCTCTTTCAATCGGTTGGCGGGGTATATTGAAAATATAAGACCATACTTAGCTAAACCACTTGTAAAACTAGTAAAAAAAGGGAAAAATTATTTAGGATAGGCTAAGTCCTGAAGTCTTGATTAAAGCATCCTTTGCATCTTGTAGTAGAGTATTAAGATCTCCAGTCATTTCACCATGAATGTAGTATATTGTCGGATGCTCGAATAACCAATGGTTGTGAATAGCAGTCACAGTGATGTCATGTTCTGTAAATGACTTCATTACGGTATTTACTTCTATGCAAGTACAGTAAATTCAAATACCATGAGTACATTGTTGTGTCCAGTAGTACCATAGCGTATTTCATGTGGTGTAAATTCATTAAAATCGTGGCCTAACAATTGCATTGATGGTGAATCCCGTGATAATTCGATGTCACATACGCCACCAGATTCTGAGGCTTCTGCTTTGTCGCTAATTTTGTTGGCCGCATCTTTACATTGTTGGGATGGTTCGTTGGGTTGAATCGCATTCGCATAGATTATTTTTGACCCGGTTGCTGCCGATCCCAGTACTAGTACTCCTACTAGCATGGATAATAGGATCGCCCCCTTGAGTTCTCTTGATTTATCATATGGTAAGAAAAGTATAATAAAATCTCAGGTGAGTAAGAATCCTCTAGCACATAATAATGCCCTACGGAAATTAAGCAGATTCTCGAACCTGCAGTCATAGTCATGGTGGGGCTATCCACATCCTCAGAAAGTAAGACGAAGTCTCAATAAAGTATTTGAGAATGGTATTTGAGAATGACCAAGTAACAAAGTCCCGTCGGAGTATGGAGCAGGAGCAGCACATCGTGGATGGCATTGATATAAAATCTGACGGTAGAACGATTGCATTTATACGAGTACTTGTCAGAAATAATGACAAGTTCTCCAATAAGGCT
>NZ_QURE01000026.1 GCF_009898475.1 Nitrososphaera sp. AFS
TACAAAGGAATAACTATTTCTGCGCTAACGGTTTTAGCTGTTTTGGTTGTTAATATCTTAATCTTTTCTGGGCTGGGGGCGCAAATTGGAATGAGTTCGTTTATGTTTTAAACCAACGGTAGGATTCAGGTAAGAATTCACTACTCTACTGGCAGATACATAAAATCTAGTCAATTCCATGGTACTAGCCTATATTCATGCTTATTTGTACCATGATTTAATCATAAATCAGCATCGTAGTATTGTAAGTATGGCCTGTCTAAGCTATCGAATAGTGGGTTTATACAAATAGTGTTCAGCCTTTACGAGCTTTTATAGTACCATGTATAACTTAATTTCTGCCCATATACCCATGTAAACGATTCGTCTTTGCCATTCTTATTATGTACTCCAAATTCGGTTCCTGAAGAGTTGCGTAATGTTGACCAATTACTTGTGATGCATTTGCTTGCATCTTACAGACGCAGGTTATAACTAGATCAAATCAGGATAGAAGTTTTGACATTATTTAGTCGCCCAGACCATTGTAAGACACAACGGTGAATTGCCAATTAAAATATCCTCATTCAAGAGCCCTGCTAAACTTATTGTGGGCATTAGTTCTAAAAGCAAAAAATGAGCCATTTAGAAGCACGAGTAAAATGAGCTGACTTTTTGAACGTTTAGTATCAACAATCTAAACGCTAGTAGCATCCGTTAGCTTGTAGGCGAATTTGCCTTCATGATCTTGAATATGAGCAAAGAAGGAATGCAGAAAGCCAATCACCACTATTTGCGTTTAGACATAAATTGAGAATTAAAATTGTGTTAGGTTCCTGTATTCTTGATACCTAGTTTGGATATCTTCCGATGTGACCGAAAGAAGTCTTTTGACGCCAAAATCTTCAACTGCAAAAGCACCCATAACGTTTCCATAGATCACTGCTTCCTTCAAAGTGCTAAGGGAAAAATCTTTTTTTCTTGCCATGTGCCCGATAAAGCCCCCAGCAAAGGAGTCTCCAGCACCTGTTGGGTCCACTATCTCTTCTAATGGATATGCAGAGGCAGGAAATACCAAGTCCGCTGTAACCAACAAGGATCCGTTCTCACCCTTTTTTACAATTACGAACCTGGGTCCCCAAGAGATTATAATTTTTGCACATTTTACTAAATTGGTGTTCTTACATAATAATCTGGCCTCGTCATCATTAATCACTACTCCATCAACGGATCTCATCATTTCTACTACGCTATCTCGCGAGTTCAAAATCCAATATTCAATGGTATCGCAGATTACTAATTTACGATTTAAAAAATATTTCAATATCTTAAGATTCTGGCATGGGTCGTTGTTGGCGAGATAAACATATTCAGACTCGACATATTCATTAGGAATAACCGGCTCGAACTGCCTGATCACATTCAACTCTGTCTTAATAGTTGTTCTATGAGCCAAATCATAATCAAATGAAGAATCATAATGAAACGTTTTTTCACTATCGTCAGTTATGATGCCTCTTGTATCAATGCGCTTGTCTAGGATATTTCGATACTCCTCCGGGAAGTCAGAGCCTACAATCCCAACTATCGAAGTCTCTGTGAACATGCTGGAGGCGATGGATGCGAAAGTTGCAGCTCCACCCAATATATTCGATTCAATTTTGAATGGAGTGCGAGTAGTATCCAAAGCTATCGTTCCGAATACGGTCAACATATGTCTTAAGTGGAAGATGTCCAATTCTAATAAATTTTCAGATTTCAAGAGCCAACTACCTTGAAAATTTACCTGTAACCGGATTGATTAATAACTGGTTCGATCCAACTTCTGACAAAATAATGAGGCTAGTAGTAGCTTTGACTGGCAGTTCGGGTGTCATTTACGGAATAGAAATATTACGGATCTTGCGGAGGCTGGACATAGAAACCCACCTAATAATCAGCAAATGGGGAGAAAGAAATATTCAGATTGAAACAGACCACCCAGTTGATTTCGTAAAGTCTCTCGCAAGCAAGTGTTACAGTAATGACAACATGGCAGCTCCGATCGCAAGCGGTTCCTTTAAAACGGATGGAATGGTCATCGTTCCATGCAGTATGAAGACCCTGTCTAGCATTTCGAATGGGTATGATGATAACTTAATTTCAAGAGCAGCCGGGGTTTGTATTAAGGAATCAAGAGCGCTAGTGATTGTACCTCGTGAGACGCCTCTATCGAGAATCCATTTACACAATATGATACGACTTGCCGAAATTGGTGTTATAGTTTTGCCCGCGATGCCAGGATTTTATCATCGGCCAAAATCCATTAATGATATAATAGCGCATATTGTTGGTAAGATTCTAGACCAATTCGGCATCGAACACAAGGTCTATAGGAGATGGGGTGATGCAGCATAGAGTGATACATAATTGCACGTTAGGCATGAGCCGAGTCTCAAAGGAGGTAGGCTCTGCGACAGCCGTATTTTCTAGCCTACGTTACCATCTTAACGGATTTATTACACTTTCCATATCAGAGGGTAAAGAGGTGGCAAGGGATAGCTAGATACACAAAAAAAACGGACCATTCAACGGATTTTTTCGTACCTCTATTATGCTTACTTTTCCTTGGTGTTTTGTACATTTTAATAACGCACATGAGCCAAAGCTACTCTGGATTCATCCTGGTTTCGATTGCATCTGCATTGATGATTTACTGGGCTAGACAATTGAAGCAAACTCTAAAAGATGAGGAGTCCTATCTACCCAGCGGAGAGATAGAACAAAAAAATTGGGTCTACGACCTTATGAAAAGCAAAAATGAAATGGTATTCGTTGCCGAAGTCCCAGGACCAGAAGATCAGATTGATGTAAGTTTGACAATAGGCACACTACACGTAAAGAGTGGTCGGAATTTTGAAAAGTCTATCCCACTGGATTTGAACGAAGAAATGAATATCTCTGACCTCAAATATAGAAATGGTATCCTTACTATAAAAATAAATAAAGTGTGATCATTAAGAGTCCGGTTCCCATAATTTCAATCGTTCTAGCTTGATCCTACGCCTTTCTATTTGTAGCATGTTGTACACACTTTTATGGGGACTACCTCTAGAAATCATTAATATAGCTTCCGTTGCCACCTTTATTTCATGAAACGAACCAATCAAGCCAACAGTGTGCCCATAAACTGAGATAGAGGCTCCGGTTAACTCTTCAACTGTTTTTCTGGACTTGCCATTTTTCCTTTTATTCTCTTGATGGAATTGTCCGATTTGCCAGCATAAGATCTGATATCTATTAGTTGAAGCAGGTCTTCCCCAAATAGGCGGAAGGCATTATTTGGAGAAAAACCTTTAGAGATAGCTGAAAGTATCTCGGCAGCTTTGAAAACATCTGATTCTGTTAAACCGATTGGACCCGATGAAACGATTGTATCACCATTTTCACTATTTATCTCAATTACTACATTGCATTTTTGCTCTATATCATCTTTGACTTTGCCATCTCTTCCAATTATTACGCCTATTCTGTCCTGAGGGATCTTGATTAGCCGTTCAAAGCTCATTTCAATATCTGTTTTCCTGTTGCCTCACAAATTTACTATCCGAATCGGAATTTATAAATCATCAAGAAAGGGATATCTGAAATTGTCTTTATACTTGCTCGCTTTGCAAGATTCAGCCTTATAGCATTAGCTACTATTCGTTGGCCCACCAAATTCGCGATAGCACAATCCATTAGTAATCTTTGTGCCGCTAGGTCTTCAATTATCTCTTGTTGGAAATATTCCTTTGAGAGTCTTATGACTAAATTATTCTCTTCTATTTGCTTTCCCACTAATTCCAAATCGCAAATATTGATCATCGTTGATCCATGGTAGGGAATAGACCTTATAGCATACTTTCCCTCTGGTTCATGTTCAAACAATTCTAATTAAATGTCTTCTAACGGAGATTTAAAGTAGTGTGCAGTACTGCTACCGCCCTTTTAATTAGTATTAGATATTAGACTTTTTATTTAAACTGAAGCGTCTACATAAATCTTAAGTAAATATTAAATTTAATGGATCCTTAACGTTGTAGTAATATCTCAGATATTAAAGCTAACTTACGTCCACAGATCACTAACGCAGCGATAGAAATTGCTAATATCACAATTGTCATGCTTGCGAATTCAGGTACAGTGCGAGTGCCAGTGATCTCAATTACTGAGGGGTTGTTATCAAAAGTCAACGTTATTATCCTCGATTTTGAATTAGTCCCAATTTCATTATAACTAACGTATTGTCCGTCCTCAAAGACGGTGAAGTTATTATCTGCATTTTCTGGCCCTTTAGAATCTATTACATTTCTAGGTAGTTCAATAATCAAAGTTCCATTTGAAACAGAGGAGACGTTCAGGAGAAGCGTAGTGTTATCTTTTTCGATGGAGATAGCACTGATTACACCATTTGTGAGATGATATTTTATTGGATACTGATTTGTGTTTGACCTGAGGATTATCCTGCTATTCATATCAAATTGAGAGTTTTGCTTATGAGGTATTGATTTTAGGATATTTTGGGCATAGGTGGTTTGAAATGAAGAAGAAATTAATAGCGAATTGGTAGCAGCTAAAAATATAACTATCGACGGTGCAATTTTCCAATCCTTCATTTTCCTTTTGCAAAGGCTAAATCTATTAGTCAATTCTCCAGATCTGCAGTCATGAACTGAATTTAAACTTAAAATGCTTCCGTTAAATCTAAACCTGGGATGCGGATTGGTCCTCACCGGTCTTGCCAATTTATGATTATGGTGTCAGAGTACTGTTCTATTCGCTTAACGAAAAGCCCATAGCATGAGACGTCATATTCTCTAACTGATCAGATTCAAACTAAAATCAACACCTTCAACGTTTACTGTGCGTTGAACTTACTTTTCTGGTCTTCAGCTTAGGAGAGCCTCAATGCATTCATTTATTGCCATTTATCAAAAGAAATCTTGAGAATACAGTGATTAAAGTTGAAAGGGTGGCGGTACAGGTGTAATTTAACAAATCAATTGACAAAGTATGGAACTTGTAAAATCATTACTCAAAAAGTGACAAATGATTCTATAGCGGCTACATTATATGAAAAATAGTCAGAGGTTGTATAAGTTGAATAACCAACAATATTAGGCATTGGTGAAGCATGGTTATCGATATTAGTTCTCTGACTTCTACTGCAACTTCTGTAGGCTTTGGAGGAATAAGTGGTTTTCTGATTGGATATGCCATCAAAAAGGTAGTGAAATTTATGTTAGTGCTAGTAGGACTGGTTTTTGTAGCATTTATGTTTCTCCAGTACCAGAAATTGATAACCGTCAACTGGAGTAAGATTCAAGCCGCCTCTATGGCTGCCCTCGGCAATGCGACTTCGGGCCAACTGCTTCAACGAACGGGCATTCCAGGTACGGATCATTTGCCGTCAGCTATGGCCAATTTTGGCATACCTCTGACTGGAAGCCTCACAGCAGGATTAGTCATAGGATTCATGAGGGGATAAATGATTTCCGAGAGTCGAAATCTAATGATGCGGCTTCTTACTGCAATTTACGTGCCTACCTCCACAATGAAATCAATCTCTACAGCACTATTAAGCGGAAGACTACTTAACCCTACCGAAACACGACTATGCCTTCCCTTTTGCCCAAAAAGGTGGACAAGAAGGTCAGACGCACCATTAATAACTTCGGGATGGTTAGTAAATGAGACATCGCAATTCACGTAGCCGGTTAGCTTTACAAATTTTTCAATATTGTCAAGTGAAGGAAGGAAATCTTTTAAATGCATCAGCGCATTTATTGTACACAATCTAGCGGCTTCCTTACCATTGCTCAAGGAAATCTCATTCCCTACTTTACCTTTGTACAGCACATTTGGCGGATTCGATCCTAATTCTATAGGTAATTGGCCGGATACAAACAATAGACTTCCAGTTTTGATTATAGGCGTATAGGACCCTATGACCTTTGGAGGTCTTTGCAAAGTAATACCTAATGCGTTTAGTTTTTGCTCGAGCATATTACCATTTAATTTTGAAGTTTATTAACCCATCCGCCAACGATTGGAGTGTCTTTGGAAGGTACAAGCATAGTCATTTCTTTTCCTTCGATTTCTATGTTAAATCTATATCGATTTACCTTCACTAATCTACAGACTTACAGCACTTTCTGCCGCTTGATAGATGTTCTGGATGTACAACATCTGAGAATTCGGAACTAGCTGATATGATCAACAAGTATCAATATCAATATTCAGAATAGCTTTGATTTCAATTCTTGGCAATTTAGATACTTTCAATAGTAAGTTGTTATATGCGGTGTTAAAGTATGATAATGCGCTTCATCAGAGACTTGATATGTCCACGACATTCCGACCCTAATATACAACTGTTTTTAGATCCACTGTACTGTAGGAACAATGAGTGCGTTGAGGGCTTTCTTACATGTCAGTTCTGTCGTACCACTTATCCGATAATAGATGGTGTGGCAGTATTAGTAGAGAACTTTGTAAAATATTGCGAAACTCGCGTGTCTACTTTTGGTAGCTGGCTAACTAATAGTAAGACATCAGAAATGAAGAGCTACTTAAAATCTAATGGTAGATGCATTGCATCACATCATGCCAGAAATGATCGATACGAGATAGGTGGTTCTTGGTTTGTACCTTACAGGTGGGCACAATACGATTATTCGTCACATGATAAATTTCTCAATATGCTGAAACTGCGCATGAAGCCAAATGAGTTCTATAGTAAAATAGTGCGTTTAGCCAACCCGAGAGACCGCATGGTTGTTCTTGATATGGGCTGCTCCTTGGGTCACAGCACCTTCGAATTGGCAAAAAAATGTTCATGCGCATTAGGCATTGATCTCTCCTTTTCATTTATCGTAGAAGCACGGAAGAGATTGTTTGCCTCCGACCTCGAAAACGTAGAGTTCTTTGTGTCAGATGCCTTGCAAACACCGTTTAGTTCTCTGAAATTCGATTTAATAATGGCACTCAATCTATTAGACCTTGTTCAACCAAATGGACTGATCTCATCAATTCACAAACTTCTTAAGAATAACGGACTGGGCGTATTTGCCGATCCCTATGACTATAGAATCAAGTTAGGCCCCGCCAGAATTGTTGACGGACAGGTCTTTCGAACATTCTTAGAGAATTCAGGCTTTGAATTAATGCAAAAGACTTTAACGGAATTCTATATACCTTGGATAATAAAGATATATGAAAGATCATATTTATTCTACTTTGTAGACTTGGTCATGGCAAAAAAAGCATCAAAAGGCAAAATTATGGCTTAGCTTTGATCTTATGTCGATTTAATTTCAACAACCTCGATGCAATGGATTTTAACTAATATAAGTCAATGAATTTTTCATTTAAGGACTTTACGGTATTGCCTCTAGTTATGAATAACACTCTTAAAACAAAACAACATCTTTAATACAAGAGAGAAGTTTTTTTACTGATTTACATTGAGCCAGACAACTAAAAGGCAATTAACCAGGTCAGCCCGAAACCATAATATTTACGCTAGACCAAGTCCGAGGTTAGCTGTAGGTACCAGGAGAGGGAGATAATCTCTACATCATCGGCCAGTTGCTAGCAAACATAAGTACAGATTTAAACCACCACATCAAGATAAGTAAACATTCATAAATTATGACTATAGAATGTGCTCGTTCGTGCAAAAAGATTCACAGACCGAAACAAGCAGGGCATTTGGGGCACTATTTGTTTATATTGCTATTGCAATAGCGGGCGGGGCTGTTTTTAGCGAGATCGCGATTAAAAGTCATGTTCCGATGTACGGAGTTGCTTTGATTTGGTTGGCAAGTTTTGTTGTTACTTTTGGAGTCAATTTCAGAAGACTGAAGCGAATAATGTCTAGCGTACGAATTAGAATGAATAACAGTATAAGTTGGCCAATCGGCGCAAAGATAGTAAATGGAGCATGTTGGACTACCCCGTTTGCAACGATAGGCCTTTTTCCGTCACTCTACCAATACCTAATTCTCATTGGAATAGGTTCGGGCAATTTATCGACTTATTTACTGCTGAAAAGGTTGAATGGAATTAAAAACATGGGCCAAATGATAGTTGGTGTAATTTCCTTTGTTTCAATCCCTGTCTCAATCTGGTTTGACACGAATCTACTAGTTTCAAACCATGATCTCGCAGTATTTACGTCTAGAATTTTGATTTCTTTGGCTTATGGAGTTGGTGGGATTTATACTTTGGTAAAGAAATCATAATTAACTACGGTTCAATATGGCTGACCAACATACTTTTAGTTCGGTTGTTGAAGGTTATGTTATGGGGCTACATTCTGTTGCATTGGTACAGATGAAATCATCGGGAACCAAGAAAGAAAACTTAAGAATCTCAGAGGAATACATAAGGGAAGCTGCGCAAAAACGTGTGCAATTGATATGTTTCCCCGAGTTCCAGATGGGATATGAGTCAGGAGGGGAATCATCATTTGATTTGGAGCTGGTGGCAGAGCCAGTCAATGGTGGAAAGTTCGCTTTAGAATTGCGAAGCGCAGCCAAGAAAAATAATATTCACGTCTTAGCCACAATCTATGAAAGAAGCGACACAAAAAACACAAGTCGAGTGTATGACACGGCAATGTTAATAGACAATAAAGGGGCAATTATATCACTATATCGTAAGGTGCATCTTTATGATGCTCTAGGAGTGAAGGAATCTCTTAAGTTTATTGCGGGTAATAGTATTCCTGAGCCGAATCCAACACCCGTGGGAGTTGTTGGCATGATGATTTGCTATGACATTCGTTTTCCGGAAATGTCGAGGATTTTAGCTGTACAAGGTGCAGAAATCCTAGTTACGCCGTCAGCGTGGTTTCAAGGAATTATGAAGGAAGATCATTGGACGACTTTAGTAAAGGCTAGGTCCATAGAGAATGGGCTTTATATAGTGGCACCAAACCAGGTAGGAAACAATTTTTCAGGAAGAAGCATGGTTGTGGACCCGTTTGGGATACCAATATTAGATATGGGGGATAGAGAAGGAATGGACATAGTTGAAATCGATTTATCTAGGGTACATAAGGTAAGAAAGTCACTCCCCCTGCTAAAGAATCGAAGGACCGATTTATATGGTAAACACATTGGTGCATTTACACGAGCCCATAAAGGGGTAAATTGAAGTTCTTATCCGAGGAATAGGCTAAATTAAATTGAACTATGATTTCATGATTTTTAGTAAGTGACTTGCAATCTGAAATGTAGCCTACTTTAACCTTTTTATAACTCGAGCAGACAGTTTGTGGTGAATGCCAAATAAGGTGTTTGTTCTTGGTGCTGGAAGTACCAGATATGGTAGACTGAACGAAGGTATTATTGAAATTGCAATGAATGCCTCCACTGATGCTATCGAATCTGCAGGCATTAGGCCCAAGGATATCGAAGCAGGATACATCTCAAATGTATTTGGAGTATCAGATAGACAGGTTCACATGGCTCCTGTTATAATGAGTAACCTTGGTATACCAGAGGTACCTGGTCTTTCAATTGAGTCTGCATGTGGCTCAGGTTCGATTATGTTTAGAGAGGCTTTTGCAAATGTCGCTGCTGGCTTCTATGATTGCGTTTTAGCGACCGGGGTAGAGAAAATAACCCATACCGGAACAATTCAAAGCACAACTTTGTTTTCGTATTGTTCTGACTTCTTCTATGAGGGCGGAAACGGGGCTTCTTTTCCTGGATTATTTGCCTCAATAGCCAGGGCGTATATGGCGAGATACAAAGCTAATGAGGAAGACTTGGCTCGGGTTGCTGTTAAAAATCATGAGAACGGGATGCTCAACCCAAAATCTCATGTTAGGAAAAAAATCACAGTTGATGACGTATTACAATCCCCTGTTGTAGCATCTCCTTTAAAGTTGTATGACTGCTGTCCCTTCTCTGATGGAGCCTCAGCAGTTATACTTTGCAGTGCTGACTTTGCCAAAAAGAGTGGAAGACCTCTTGTAGAGGTAGTTGGATCGGGAAGAGGTGCATCGCCTGCGGCAGTTCAGGGTCGTGAGGATATAACAACTATTCCGAGCAGCGTAGCCGCGGCGAATCAAGCATACAAGATGGCTGGTGTTACACCAAAGGACATAGATTTTGCCGAAGTGCATGATTGCTTTACAATAGCAGAAATTATAGACATAGAAGATCTAGGCTTCTTCAAAAAAGGAGAAGGTGCCTATGCCGTCAGAGAAGGTGCCACCTCTAGAAGTGGAGAAATACCTATTAACCCATCAGGCGGATTGAAATCGAAAGGCCACCCGATAGGTGCCACAGGCATCGGCCAGGTTGTAGAGGTATTTGAGCAATTTACTGGGAAGGCAGATGGAAGAGTAATCAAGGATGCAGAGTTAGCACTGACACACAACTTTGGAGCAACCGGTGCAAGCTCTGCCGTTCATATCTTCAAGAAGGTAAATTAGGCGAATTTGTCAAAAACAGAAGTGCATGATTCTAGCCCTCGTGAAAAATTTATAGCTTCTGCGCGAAAACAAAAAATACTTTCGAATAAATGTATCGTTTGCGGGCATTTGATGCTTACAACTGTATACTATTGTGAAAACTGCTATAATCGGAAATTTCAGAGTGTAGAGTTAGAAGGAAGGGGCAGGGTGATTACCTATACTATACAGGCTGTGGCGCCCGAGGGATTCGATGATGCGGGATCCTATGCGTGGGTCGTCTTTCTAGTTGATGGTACAAATTTCAAGGTGTCCGGCTTTCTGCCAGGGATAGCGTCTTCTTCAGATTTGCCCCTCGGATCAAGCGTAAGAGTAGTGGATTATAATCAGAAACATGGCTTAATTCTAAAAAAGATCTGAATAGATACCATCACTATCTTAAGTAACGTGGCATCTGCAAGTCGAATGCTACTCCAATTACTGTGATCAAGGTTACTAGCTGGTTAGTAGATTAGCTTTTTGACAGCTATTTGTTTAGAGTGTTTAACGTTCGACTTTAACATTTTTTTGGATAATTTAAAAAAGTCGCAAATGGACCAGCATCAGCAAGAACTCAGAAGTGACATGGAAAGGGCAACGTCCATCGTAAACAACCAACTTGGGCAATTGCGGGTGCTTTATGATAGATTTTCTAAAATAGATAGAAACTTTAAAAATCAAATTGCCGCCAATATTAAATCTGGGAATAACTCTAGGGCTAGGGCTCTCGCAGGAGAATTATTAAACATTCGAAATGTTCAAAGTACAACACAAAATGCATGTCTAGCACTTGAGGTAATGCTTATTCGATTTAGTACTCTTAATGAATTTGCTATGGTTATGGAAACTATAGAGCCCACTGTCACAATGATTCGGGATATTCAACGGGATGTATCAAAGATAATGCCAGCGGCAACAAGCATCTTCTCAGAAATGAAAACTATGACTTCTGATGTTTTGATTAATTCTGACGTGAAGATCGACCTTGGAGCCAAATTTTCAGCTCCTGTTGATAAAGACGCACTTTCAATTTTGAACGAAATAGAAGGAGTCTTGGAGAGTGAAGCAAGAGCTAAACTCCCAGAAGTACCACAGACGATTAAACACAGAAAAATGGAGAACCATTTGCAAGAGAACGAGGAATTTGATAGCAACCAAATAATGATAGAAGGCTAGGTCACTGCCTCTTCATGATTACACTCTCCTACACCATTAGTAAACTATAATTTACAAAGTAGTTTTAATTAGTTAGTCATACTATCGGGTGCAATGGAACAGGTGAGTCATGATAAATACCTAGTGCAGGCAGAACCAACAAGAAATGGAGTGTTGGAATCCGCCTCTAAGCGAGTTAGGATGATTTTTTCTGTTATGGCTAGTCCCAATCGAATTGATATACTACGCATTCTAAATTCCAAGGGTCCGCTCACGTACTCCGAGTTAAAATCATTAGCTGGATTCAAATCCAAGAAAGAATCCGGAAAGTTTGCTTATCACTTAAGAAAATTACTCAGACAGTCATTGGTAGCACTGAACAAGGCAGAACGTCGTTACACAATTACCAACTTGGGTAAGCTTGTGCTGAGCCTTGCTAGACAAATAGAGGAGCGTTCAATAATAGAAAGTGGCAAAATGTATGTTAGGACTACAAAGCCTTCTATTGAAGAATTTAATTCTAATAAAATAATTCATTCTCTCGTAAGAGAGGCAAATATGCCTTTAGAGCAAGCTCACAAAATCACTGAAGAAGTTGAGAACAAGATCTATAAATTTCAGGCAGTATATCTAACATCGCCTCTAATTCGAGAGACAGTTAACTCAGTGCTTATTGAGCATGGATACGAAGAATATAGAAATAAGTTGGCAAGGTTGGGCCTACCGTCATGCGATATAGTTGAGAAGTTGGCAAGTGCTTCTTCTTTCAGAAATGGACTTGATACTATCATGTCTAGTGCATCTCAATCTATATTCTCTGAATACCTCTTAACTAATGTCCTTCCTAAGGACATTGCTGACATGCACTTAGCAGGGGAGCTGAATATCTCTCACAGCGGTACATGGGGATTAGTCCCCGACACTATTTTTCTAGATGTCACAGATTTTGCGAATGGCTCACTTGATCCAAGGGGCAAGCTTCTAAACGTAACGAGGATGCATGAGATTGGTAAATCAGGCGACTTCGAGATATACTTATCATTGTTAATATCGCTGTTGAGCAAAGAAGCTTCAATCGAAGTCGTGCTTGAGGGCATTATTCCTATGATTTTAGAAAGAACGAACAGTCCTGACGAAATTTCTTCGCGATTCGCAAAGGCTCTTATGCTATCTTCTACAGCTCCCAGCATTCACTCAGAATTACCAGTTACCACCATAACGATTAAAGCTAACGAAATAAAAGCCGATTTGGTTAATGCATTACTGGTTGGTTATCTTCAATACGTGAGTTCTACCCCGATACCTCGCATAGGCATCTCGTTAATATACGGTGATTCGGAAACCCAAAGTAGTTATCTAAAATATCATATTGATAATGTTGTCAAAGTAATTAGGAATGGAGGTATGATCTCGCTTTCACATGACGATGGGCTAAGAGCTAATAGTGGCATTCGTAAATCCATTGGAGGTAGTACCTCTGATGCAGTGGTTGCTTACCAGTCCCTTTCCATCAATCTACCCAGACTTGCTTACCAATCTAACAAGGATGAGACCTATTTTCGTGCCAGACTCGCAATGATGATAAAGCCAGCACTAGCAGCTCTTGAGATAAGAAAGAATTCTGTTAGTGAGCTGATAGAAAAAGGCACTCTTCCCGTGCTTATTAATCATTCAAGCTTCATACAATCTGGGACTACAAGTATAATAGTGAATTTGGTGGGAGCAAAGGAATCTGTGAACGATATTTTAGAATATCATCCTAAAAATGATGGGAATGATATTTTGCAGAAAGTGTTAAAAACCTCAGTAGATGTCGCACTAGATCAAAAAAAATACTATGGCGACAGCATGATAGGCGTTTCAATGATAGCAGATGGTAGCGCTCATAGATTTGCAGCTTTGGATTCGGACAAGTATGGAAGAGCATATTTGCTGTCCAATCAACAGCCCTCAGAATATTCACAAGGATTATTCCTTTCTGGAGAACAGTTAACTCAGTCCTCAGGCAATAATTCCCAATCTTTGATCGAAGAATGTCTTTTAATAGAGAAAATCCTGACAGGCGGGTTATCAGTAACTTTAGACGTAACGCAACTTGACTCAGAGCGATTTAAACAGGCATTAACATTGGCATCAAGTTTGCCTTTTCTCCGCCCGACCGTTAAACATACGATCTGCGGTAGCTGCGGAAGGAGGTCAGGTAGTGGGAGTTTGGAGAGATGCGAATATTGCAAATCTCCACATTTGCTCGCTACTAGCTAGGTTATGCATGGATGGTATGCTACTCATTTAGAGTACCATACCTACTATCCGATTAACCTACCTTTCACAAGCTAAAATTTAAATTCATTTGCTTGTTCTAATAATTCATCTGAATAGTCATTTATGTATATCTTGGCGTCACGCATGGTAGACGGAACACTGTGGCATCTGATACCCCTAAGTGGGCATGCGTCTAAGTGAAATTAGAATTGCTAGGATTTGAAAGGTAGCAAGACCTTAATTCTTATTTAACTTTGTAGTAATGCTTATCTTATCTGCAATCAAACACTGCTGATAAAAGTGACAGCCAGCCAACAAAAATAGCGTACGAATACTAGTGGCCAAACCAATATCCAGTAGGTGTCTGGGCTGACATACCGGTACGTAGCCTAATATTTTTAGCTATTGCCTAATCAGCCCATTTTTCACGAAGCTAACTTTTAAATTCATTTGCCTGTGGTAATAACGGGATGGCAGGAGTTACCGAGTTTAATCAGAAAGAGAA
>NZ_QURE01000132.1 GCF_009898475.1 Nitrososphaera sp. AFS
TTAACTGAGCATGAATTAAAGGGTTTTTTGGCCAATAGCAAGCTAAATATCCATATTGGTACGCTCGATGTTAAAGGCGACCCGGTCATTCACCCGACATGGTATTATTTTGACTCTGGAAGCATTAAATTTTACATTGAAACTTCCAAAAATTCTCTGAAGGTAGCGAATTTGAGTAGAAATAATGTAGTCTATTTTTGTGTAGATGATCCAAATCTTCCTTACAAAGGAGTCAGAGGCAAGGGAAAAGCCAAAGTTCATGAAGATATTAATCATAACACACCTATTGCTGAGAAGATAATGGTCAGATATCTAGGAAGCCTCGCACATCCTATGGCCACCTCACTAATGGGTAGCGTTAAGGATGGAAATTCAGTTATTTTGGAGATTACACCAAGTTACTTCTCTACATGGGACTACGGTGAAAAAAGAAAGTCTACCTGATGCGTTTGCCCCATGCAAATGATCACACATGGCATCAATAAATATATTGGATTGATAGAAGATAGAACTTAGGTTTAAGTTAAAGTCGCGATATAAGTATTGTTATTGAAACGTCAAGGCTAGTCAGTTATCGCAAAATACCTCAATTTGTGTAGATATATAAATACAGGCTCGCAAGAACTCCTTGTCCTCATTCATAGTGAATGAAAGTCATGCAAAACGAGTTTACAAATACATAGCTGTTGGCTAATAGCGGATTTTAATTTGTCTACCGTACTATCTTTTTCTTTTTTCCAATGCTTTCCTCCGTGGCAGGCCACAGTACATTGGAATAGTGCTGGGTTTGAATTATGTTTCTGGGCAGGTTTGAAAATCCATTATATATTTTTATATTTTCTCAGTGGATTTATTCTTTTAAGCAAAGCTATTTGTCTACCTCTCAGCAGCCTTTATAGTTACTAGTTTTGTTATTAATGTCTGTTGCAATCTTAACGTATATATTTATAGATAAGAAACAACTCCTATGTTAAATTCTAGCCATCAGGCTACTCATTTGATTATCAGAAATACTCAATTCGAGGATATTTCAAAAATAGTAGATCTGCAGAAGCAATCATTCCCCTATTTGGCACGCTATGGCAATATCTGGCGTAGGGAAGAACTAACTAGCCACCTTAATATTTTCCCTGAAGGACAATTCGTTGCTGTTGAACCAGATGGCACAATCGTTGGTTCTGCAAGCACTCTGATCGTTATTCTACATCCAGAATTTGCAGATCATACATGGAAGGAAATTACTAACAATGGATTGTTTACAAACCACAACCCTAAAGGAGACAGTCTGTATGGAGCAGATATATCTACTCATCCAAAACACAGACATGAGGGAATCGGCAGTATTCTTTATGGGGCGAGAAAGCAATTGGCCATCAACATGGGTTTAAAACGAATGATTGGCGGCGGCAGATTATTCAATTACTGTGAATATGCGGATAAATTCTCTCCATTAGATTATGCTCACAAAGTGATAGCAGGTAAGATGCATGATCCCGTCCTCTCATTTGAGCTAGATAACGGTTTTAAATTTATTAAAATTCTCCCTAATTATTTGGAGGATGTTCGCTCGATGAATTATGCTAGCTTCATCGAATGGGTAAATCCAGAGCAAAGGTCTCACAGTATTACCTAAAACATCCGTGTTGGCAAGATCGTTAATAAGAAACGTCTGCTACCAGAGCTTTGAGTGTAGATCTATAAATACTAATAAACATAGAAACTCCTGGAAAGATCATTATATCTGTTGAATGGCTAGTGCACTACACTAAACACCGAATAGTACCTTTGCATTTTTGTACATTATGAGATCTCTGTCAAGGGGTTTGAGTTCCACCCTTTTGAAAAATTCTTGATAGAACCCCATGTCAGAAATTGGCCAATCAGTTCCATATAGAAGACATCGAGGTTCACCTATGTAATTCAATAACTCTGTGATTCTTTTTGACACGTATTCCTCAGATTTAGTCCCATAGTCTCCATAGAATAATCCGGATATATCCGCATATACATTCTTGTTCTTATACAATACCTCCTGACAGTCTAAGATCCAAGGGTTTCCTAAATGACACATCACTATCTTTAATTCTGGGTTATCAACAGCAACTTCGTCTATATTTATTGGATGGGAAAACCTGAGTTTCCCTTGCTTTAAAAAAATGTCTCCTGTATGAATCATTACTGGGGCTTTAAATTCTATACATAAATCATATACTTGTTGATATCGCTTATCATAAGGGAAATAATGTTCATAACCACAATATAGCTTCATTCCCTTAATGAAGCCATTCTTAAACCATCGTCTGCAATCTTGAAGATCGTTATAGCTATGATTGTCTATTGAAAAACCTGCAATTACACCAAGGTTATCATATTTCTTGACGAGCTCTATTATTTTACTAGTCGATGGCCTATCTGAATTAACTCTAAATGATGATAGGATGAGAGAATAATCGACTCCGTACTTACTCATCGTATCAAGTAATATTTGTAATCTTTCCTCTAATGTGGCCTTGTTAGTATGTTCGTATTGGTTTAGGTGGACATGGCAATCTATAACCATTAAGAGTTATTCCTAATACCATCTTATATTTTGATTCTTAAAATGAGTCTGTTCTCTTCCCAGTTAGCATTTAGAATTAGTTTCTATTTAGATAAGAAAATTCACTCAATTATAAGCCTCGAGAAAACGTGAATATTAATCTGCACAGTCAGAAATGGTCAAAAATAATATCCAAGATAATCATTTAGGCATTCCAGGCAGTTGTCTAGATGTAATAAGAAAAGGGTAGTCATACTGGCATAATGGGTGAAGGAACTTGTGGGTCAGGAACTTTCATTATGCTGATTCTGTAATTCAAATATTTGCTTTATACACTTGTTGCATGAAATTTATTAAATTAAATTAGTAGGCAATTATATCTACATGAATTGATAAAGGATAATTTCCTCTCAATCTACCTGCTACTACTTCTACTATTATTCTTTGTGGGATGCATATCGCAACACTAGGTCATCGAAATAATGGACGAATTTTTTATTTGTTATTATGTCATCTGAATAAATGCCAAGTGAAATTACTTTGCCCTTCTGATAATTGAGTTCATAAGTGGCAATAATAGGTCTCAAAGTTCGTATAGGATACTTTATTAATGAAGCATTATAGTTCATCAAGATTTTATCGTTATTATTGGTTATATATTGTTCCTCATGATGTTGATATTCCCATGGGTCATTTGCAAAACTTATGTTACACGTATAGCAGAGATAATTACTTCCGACCCATTGTGATGTTTCTTTGGCCCATCTTTCACTTACACTTTTCCATGCAGATTTACCATTAAAGGCCCAACCGTGACCTTTCATAAATGTTATCGTATTAGTGTTATGATTCAGTATTACTTGACCGTAAAAGACATTACCATCTAACAGGATCATACTTCCACCATCTGCTACAAAGTCCCTTAGATAGTTGTATTCTTGTTGTGATGTCCAAGTATTATTACATCATATGCATTACTTTTAGAATTTACATGTGTGCCAACCTTGTTGAAAATCGACCCATTATCCACATCAGCATCAGTTAAGACAGTAATATTCGAATCAGGGCTTATCAGCTTGAGGTTTTTCAATAAGGAAAGCATTGCAAACGCAGAATGTACTTGAGTCGTTGGTGCGATTGTTGGATGCATACTAACCTTGCTTGACAACAGATTCAGGTCGCTTGTAACATTCATATTCGCTATCACATGGTTGTATCTTGCGTAAAAAACATAGAATGAATTGTTATATGCTGCAGCAGTAAATGTTGGTTCTACCAGTGCAATACGCACCCCATTTCCAATTTCTTTACTTACATTGACATAATTTTCTGGAGTTATTGTTATCGTTTTTGACGTTGTTGCTGCTGGTTGGGTGTCATTAAGCTTAATAGAACGACTATAATTATAGCCATAATCGTAATTTGGATTTACCATAGCTCGTGGTTGGGAAGTTGTATTAAAGTCAGTTGCTGTCTTTGTCGCTATTGCTGCTTTTGTCGTTGTCATGTTCCTTAAGAAAACGTGGGCAAAGGAGTTCTTTTGTTGTTGTATCCTGGATCTGTTATAATTATTATAGTTATTATTAGAGCTATTGTAACCAAAGTTCTGAATAGATGTCTGCTCCCTTATGATGGAGCCTCCTCCATGATTTGATACCCTTATTTGTGCAAAAAGTGGTCTGTTGTTTGGTAATAATAGAGTATAAGAAGTCATGAACAACAATGCCATGACTATTAATGCCGAGACTATTTTCTTAGATTCTTTCATACCTAAAAGTAACACCACAACCCGGACATTTTCTACATATTTTTATATGTACACAGAGGCCTATAAAGGTAAGTTAACAATGTTAACTCACTATGTTAATCTTAATCTGATAGCTAGCTTTGGGCAGGTAAATAACTGTCACAGGAACTTGCCATGAACTTTACTTTCCTGCATCATATTTTACTGCCATCTTTCCGTGCGAGCTGAATTCGGTCATCCATAAGTGAAATATCGCTATTATGTGCATCAATTCTGCCATGCATGAGCTTTTTACCACTAGGCATCACAATGTAATTTTGTGTAGCAACTAGCATGAATTGTTGAACACCAAAGATACCGCTTACTAGTATTGTGTTTTCGTCTAACATGCGTGACTCTAATATATTTTCACCGTGGGCATTTGTTATTAAGATATGTTCTGGTTCCTTGGATTTGTTGATTAGCTTCTCCTGGCAATAAGTGCACCTATTACTATCAACCTTAACTAAGATGGCTCCCGAAGTATCGTGAATAACTGTGCTTATGTACGGACCTAGCTTGTTCTTGCCTAGGCAAAAAAGAACTGTATCGTGAATCTTGATGCACTTTGGGCTTCCAAGGATAAAATTATTTCCGAATAGCAAAGTGTACGACATTATTATAGACATGGAAGTATGGAATGAATGAGTATATTGCTTTTGTCGATATCAAAAATTAGGACATAATATTTCGAACTGAGCTTTTAACCATAAATTTGTTTCATTACACTACGTAATAACGCCACACATGGTGTAATACATTGCACGAACTATCTCAAGGTACTGTTCATTACTGCCTAGAATATATTTGGGCTCAATCTATAGAATAGACGAACCATTTTTAGATTGTCTAAATGTTTCTCACTTTCCAGTACTATAGAAAATTAGACGACAAATATACTTATATACTAAAATACTCCCTGGGCTTCGAAGGACCGAATGACCGATCGTTTATGTTGATATGATCTGGTCTGTTCTGTTCAAAAGCCCCTTCCTGGACGGCGGTAGATGGTTTCAGTGTCAAAAGGTGTATAAAGCTTGAATGCAAATGAAGTACATCTTAGTATGAGCAAAGGCAATGATACTTTATCGTTGAAGGTACTAGAATCTTACACAAGGGATGTGGGTCGTGGAATAGCTCGTATTGACTATGATTCTATGGATTCGTTGAGTGCTTCTACAGGTGATGTTATTGAAATCAGAGGCAAACGCAGGACTGTTGCCAAATGTCTAC
>NZ_QURE01000027.1 GCF_009898475.1 Nitrososphaera sp. AFS
GATTCGTTCAGTATCCAAAGTTGTAAATAGCATCCAAACAGCTGAAGGTGGAGACTTTATAGTAAACAGAGCTCTTCCTAACCAGTATATTTCAAGTTTGAGAGATTAGCGTCTACCTATCTAGGATTTGTTCAAGTTGGCTGTATAATGATATTAATGAGACTTTTCAGATGAGTTCAATATCAAGATAGCTATATAAGTGGCAGACAGTCGATCGATTATCTCGTCAAGTAAACGCTCTCACCCAATTTATTTACCAGCACAGTTTCAACAACATTCTTCAATCCTAGGCAGATTCAACAGAACCCAAATTTGCAGTGGTTTAGATAGAATTTAACTCACAAATTCATCGATAAATGTCTCTAATTGTATAAATCATAATTGTTCAAAAGTATTGAGCCTGGCGTACTGGAGTGTATCGGTTGTAATCATATTAATTAATCCCTTGCGAATTAATCAAAGGCTAGCCCATTGTGTTGTATATTTACTACTAATTACCGTACTTGAGCAATAAAATCAACAGAATCAGATTTTCCATTCTGGGTACTTAGGGGAGTAAGGTTGCTTCCAGTCATAGAATTATTGATTTTGATATTATTTATGATTATATGGATCTTTCCAGTGTATTCATTAGGTAAGTTAATTTGCTCTTGTCCAATCCCTGCTGATGTCGTTTGATTTGCTTTGTGCCACAATACTCCACCGTGGCTGTCATAAATGGTCATATCATAGCTGTCAATAGGTAGTAAGTGTTCTATACTGCCTGGAACAGCATACTGGGTGCCCGCGTTCCCTATTGTTGTCGCTCCTCCCTGGGCCATTTTATTTGGAATATTTTTTGAAGTTGCTGAAGGTGCGGTACCATTTAGGAATCTCACTTCTAATTGGAATCCGTTCTTAGGTAGTACTGCTGTTTGAGTTGATTGTGGCGTATGCCATTGTATTTCTACCTTGTATGTACCTTGTTTTGAAATATTAGTCATCATTTGTGGTTGGTTTGTACTGTTGTTTGCACCAACGCCAGCAGGACTTAATGTTGTATGGTTGCTCGACGTCTGGCCCCAGGCGTAATTAAATGAAGGTGCCAAGGATACTATCAGTAAGATAGAGACAAATACTGAAAGCGGCAATAATGCACCATAGCGAGAGGTCACCAACATGTCGCTGTGATAGAAATCATTTGAATTAGCAGCGGCTCGAAATCCAAATTTCACTTTTATCAGTAATAAGATGCTCAACATCATATAAAAAACTGCCATGAAGTTGTAATTTCGAATTCATTACGTTCATACTTTTATTATTCTCTTCCTTCCCCAATATACCTAGACTATAATACTGCATTGTGAGAAAATCTACCTTTCAGCTTTTGACCAAATAGAGTAAAGGTAATTTTTCTGCTGTGAAGCTGTTCTAATAGACTATACTGTTTTGTAATATCCGGTATCCCAAACAATTACAGTATCAACACCATAGTTTCCTTTAGGAATAACTCCTTCAAATAACAAATAATCTAATGAATGATCTTCTGTTATAACAGCGAGTGTGGTTCATGAAAGAAGGCTGATTCTAAAATCACTTGCTAGTCACTCGCCCACATCTCTAATAACGCGTAGTATAGAAATGTGGAATACTGACCCTTTTCTTTTTCTTCTCCGCCGCTATGGTTATCATTACGAGCAGATCTAATCTAAGTTGGCCAAAATGATATATACCAATTTTAGAACAATGAACGCCAGTCTGTTGTATAACAAGGAAATAACGGCAGTGGGCCACGTGTTATACGAGCACGTAGCCCACGGGTTAAAACCGTGTGCGAGTAAAGTGAGGCAGACAGACCATGACATTTGAAACAAGTGAGGACACCAACCATGGTCTATCTGTCTATCTTGACGGCTATCACAGTGTGCACAACATAATAAATAAAAATTAAAACGATGGCAGACTACAACTGTATGATATATGTATGTCACAACACAAGTCGTTGTAGTCTGCCTTGATATGCGTGGTTATAATGTACGCGTGGTTGATAATAAACAAATCTAGTCACGCCGCCTACACGCCCCGAGAATAGGGAAATAGATAGACTGATGGATATTTTAGCTACGTCACCCTAGACAAGTTATGGGCATGGAGACTCCAGCCAAAACATCATGAAGGATGTGACGGTAGCATTACCAGCAGCGACGAATACTACCAGCCATGCCATGCCATTTACACTTCTAGCACATAAATTTGGAGTACTCGCAGCTCGTTATTTGGGACCAAGGTTATCGCTACCCAGCCAATTCTTTTAACGCCAGGTGGACAAATCTGATACCTTCCAAATCTTTTTCAAAGTCGGTCTGTCCTCAAATTTTGTTTATTCATATGTAGATTTGGCTAACGCTTAGCTTTAGCTTTTGCGGTTAAACTATGCCTTTCCTGTTTCTTGATTTTAGCCTTAAATGGTTCTATCTCGTAGAGTGGAAGTTAATGAAGATTGTGTCGAAGTTAAAAGGCTCTATTCGTAATGGTGCTATAGTGATCAATAAAAATTGAAACCCCTATCTTCCAGAAGTTGTCGCAAGAGCAGCTAGTAATTTTTGAGGTCAAGATTACCGGCCTTGATTCTAGCTGATACCCAGTATAACCATTAGTGATATAACAATGGAGATGTCGAGCTAAAATCAATATATCAATTTGTGGTTTTATTGAGAAAATAAATCATTAACCTAGAGGCCAATATCCTCTCACATGATGATTTTTTTAAAAACTGACCAAATTACACGACTTGTCCTTCTTTCATCATATCTGATATTGTTTAGGTGTTATTACACCTGGTTATCAATAGCTCACATGGGTAATAGTATAGTTTATTTAATATGCATAACAAATAATAACTATAATCGAAACTACAGCTGTGGGAATATAAATCAATTACGAATTGAGCTATCTATCTAGGCACCCTGTCTTGGTTGTTCATTTTCAAACTCTTCTCCACCTTTTTGTGGATTTATTGGTAATTCATCTTTTACTTTGAGGTCTTCTACAACTTTATCATCCTTCTCCTTCTTTTGTAGTTGTTCTACTCGCCCAACCTGCATAGACCTCAATATCTTAGCATTAATATCATCGATATTCAAATTTTCTTTCAAATAGCCTACAAGGTCTGTAGGAGTAATAATGCCTAATGGCTTTGACTTATTGTCGTCTTCTACAACAAGCAAATGTCTTATTTTATTTTGAATCATGGCATCAGCAGCCTCTTCAACTGAGGATAATGCATCAATGGTTGTTAATGGAGAAGACAGAATATCCTTGATTTGTATGGTATTACCACTGGCATCACTAGCACAGACCTTTCGTACTAGATCACGTTCTGTGACTATACCTATAGGCTTATCATAACTAGCGCAGTAAAAAAAGCAGTTGAGGCATTTCAATGTTTTGAGCCATATGCAATGAGTGTGGAGGATTATGCTAGAGCTGCTTTATTTGTTCCTGAATCTTGTGAGGATGAGGTTATTGGTATGCTGATAGAATTGCGCAACAAGGCATCACAATATCAAGCAAATGGAATAGACAAAAGAGAGGAATACTTTAATGCTGAACAAAATGCGATTGTAGCAAAGAACGCAGAGTTGTATTACCGTAAGATGATACAAGGCGGTACTACTACATGGAATATACGTGAAACACACATGGTGGATACACTCAAGCGATTAATGAAGTTTCATGGGATAGATCGTTCAAAGTGTATTGTTTGGGCGCATAATACTCATGTTGGTGACGCCAGGCACACAGATATGGCTGATGCTAAAATGATAAATATAGGACAACTTGTGCGCGAACATACAAATGATAATAAAAATAAAGTATGGTTGGTTGGCTTTGGAACATATAACTCTGCAAGAGAATGGGGTGAAAAAATGGAAATAATGCAAGTCCCACCTGCAGTTGAAGGTAGTTGGGATAACATTATACATCAACAAATTGACGACGATAGCAATAGACTTTTTATATTCAAAAATAATGTAACACTCCTTAGACTTACAAAAAATACAAAAAAGGAAAATTCAGAAACAAGGACAAGGACAAGGACAGAAAAAGGGCCAGGCCAAAGAGCTATTGGTGTTGTATATAATCCTGAATATGAAAGATATGGAAATTATGTTCCTTCAATAATTGACAAGAGATATGATATGTACCTTCATATTGACAAAACGCATGCTCTAAGTCCGCTACATATGCCAGAGGTTAAAGATGAAGAGCTTCCAGAGACTTTTCCTACTGGATTATAATTTGACACCATCAGTCAGATGCTATCATTTGAGCTTTATCTATATGCTGCTGGAAACGATACCAGATACAAATACAAATGATGAATTCTAAACACATGAAATGTAAAATACTAATACTTAAGTTCAGCATATCCTTTAGGGTATAAATAGTTTGAATCAAAACAATTTATCATATGATAGCGCTTGTACTTGCAAAATATGTAATCATGGATTTGCAAGGAATTGTATTAAAGCTAATTGTAATTGCTGCAACAATAGCGATATTAGTCATTCTATGGTTTTAGATGGAATCGAAGGATTTACTTACAAGACACCTGATCGAAAGTTAGATGAATGAATGATTGAATAATTGATTGATGAAAAGAGAAAAGATTTCAATGCCAAATATTTACAAATAAAGATGGAATATCAATTGCAAGGAATAAATAATCATTGTTATTATTGATACAATCCATTGGGACTCTTTTTAAAGGACATATTTACAGGTATGATTTTGCCAATTCAAAGAAGTTTTTTGATTCTTCTTCAAACCATTTTCTTTTTTGGTTGTCTGTTTCATTTTTTGCACGAAAAAGAGATACCTTTGCTCTGATACATGCCTTGTAACACATTAAAAAATAAAGCAAATCTCTCAAGCTGCTGTCCTTACTTCTTTCTATATATTGCGAAACAAAATGTCTTCTAAGATCTTCTCTCTTATTATAATCAAGGTCCATTGAAAGATGTACTACATCTTCTATAACATCCGCATACCTTAGTGTGTCACTGAACTCTATTCTGTCGTATAAATAGAACCTTTTATCGTTTACTATAAAGATATTTTTTAAATACAGGTCACCATGTATCTCTCGAATCTTGTCTTGTCTAATTCGCTGGTAGAATAAGGTTCTGTTATTTTTAAGAAAAGCAATTAATTTCTCATAGATCTTATCCATATTAGACAACTTATGGACAGCCATTTTGGTATTTAATTTTCCAAATGTTTCAAAGTTCTCATCTATTTTCTTTTTTATGAATCTTGGTTGCCCATAGGATTTGATTTTATTATTTGTTATTGTAGATAAATGAAATTTAACAAGGATTCTGGTCAACCTGTCAATAGTGTTGAGACTAATTTTGCCGGCTGTAAGAAGGTTGTCCATACGAGATTCTTGGGGAATTTCAAACATCCTGACTCCATATTCTAGAGGCTTACCCTTGTATTGCAGATTAGTAAGTTTAATGCTGCTACTTCTGCCCCTCTCTTTATCTCTTTCTGCGCTTACTAATTTTACAACTTCCTTATACATATTACCACAAAGCGGCTTATTTACTTCAATTTCTTTTTTACAAAATCTCTTTCTCAATTTAAGAGTTGAGAAATCGAGTATCTTCCCAAACTTTACTTCCTTCTTTATTTTATATGCATATAATCCAGTAAGAAATATCCATGAAATATGGGTTTCATGAACCTTGATTTTGGGTAAATATACTCGGTGTGGGTATGCATTTTTGTTTGTTAGAGCCATAACTATTTTGTATTGGTGGTCATGGTGTTGTTGTTTAAGATTTGATATCATATCATAGTATTAGACATTCTGCTTTAGATTTACTAATATTATTTTAATAGATTATACCATTTATAATACTTTATAACCTTTATTTCGTTTTATGCACATCTTTATTCATGCCTAAAGGTGAGAGTGAGACGGTAAATCTAAGATTTTATCGATTAAACCTCTACTACAGGTCCCCAAGAGAAAAGTTACTAAGAAACTATGGAAAATGGTAACACCCTAAGAATTGCAATCAGTAATATTTCGTGATAGAATCGACGCAGCAAATAATCTAGTTCAAAGGTTATCTCCGTTGTTACTTAGAGAAGACCAAATACACTCTGTTTTGATAACTGTCCTTGCTATTCCCCGTGGAGGAGTAGTTATTGGAGATATTGTTGCAACTAAGTTTGATGCAAAGCTTGACATTATAGTCTCTCGAAAAATAGGAGCACCATTAAATGAAGAGTTCGCTATTGGTGCTGTTATGCCAGACGGTACTTATCTGGTAGATAATGATACTGTCTTGGCTTTGAACATCCCCCAAAATTATATCGAAAGTCAAGTAAATTTGAAGGTTAAAGAAATAGAGCATAGACTATTGAACTATAGAGGAAGTAAAGAATATGATACTAAATTAAGAGGAAAGATAGTCATACTGGTCGATGATGGTATTGCAACAGGTGCGACAATACGATCAGCAGCTCAGTGGCTCAAGACAAAACAGAACTGTCAACAGTTAATTATAGCAGTGCCAGTTGGACCACAAGATACTGTAGATAAACTAAGAGAAGTGGCGGGAAATAATGATCAAGTTATTGTTCTTCATTCTCCAGAACCGTTTATTGCAGTTGGCCGTTTTTACCAAAATTTTGACCAAGTAAGTGATGAGGAAGTAAAAATAATAATGAGAAAACACGGGTATGTAATTTAGATAAATCCCAGACCATAAAAACACGCATACATTCATACAAGATATTGTGCCTATCAAAGAGTATAAAGTTGAATGGAATATCATAGTTCCCAGCCGAGGAGAATGGAACCATACTCTACGAGTTATAATACAGAATAAAATTTAAACGTTATATCCTCTTGCTGGATGACTGGATCTGATAGGTTCCAGCCTCCCTAACGGGCCAGTTAAACTTAACCATTTATTTTCGATGTGGTGCATAATAGTTCACAGCAACCAGATAGATTGGGCTATAGCATAGTTCTGTCCCATGAGATACCATAGCCCATCTATTTGCCTTATACTCGCCCAAAGGTGCTCAATCGAATCCCAGGCCATGTGTGTTGCGAGAGCACACATGGCTCGCTTAGCACTCCAATTAAGATAAGACAAGAGATTTTAAGACATGAAATATTACCACAGATAATAAAAGTAGATATTAAATAAGATGGCAATAGGATGCTAAGAAATATGATTTCATTGGGCAAATGTCGCAAACAGTATGATAAAGTTATAAGTAAAGGAAACAGATTATTGCAACTTTGGAAAGGAGCATAGGTAAGTAGGTTTGACATCATCTGAAAAGGGGACACCCAGAGAGATTCGATATCAGAATGAACAGAAATGCGTTGTTGAATTGTATGAAGACGAAATCAAGATAATAAAGAATTTAATTCAAGCAGAAAAATCTGACCTCAAACAGCGCCAGGAAGATACCGTTAAGGAGCTAATGCCCCATTCCCAAGAAAAGGTCGTAATGGCCTTACAAGAATTGATTTGGGGGCTTAATGAGCTAGAGGCTGTTTTGGATGCAGCGATGATAAGAGGGTAAATATCAGTCTATTAACTATGGTCTGCGACTCCCCATAGTAAGCAACAGTCGATGTTATGTACGTTTGTAGAAAGGAGTCTGTCTATGCGGCCTGTGGCCGCCACCACTACCACGCAGTCGCAAGCCCAATCAAATATTATAAAATTTTATGATGCATGGCAGTGTCTTGATTTGATTGTACGAGAGATGCTTATTGATGCTTATTGATGCTTATTGATGCTTATTACGGGTTCTGACAACATTATTTATTTATTGATTTATCACAATAGAATGTTTGCCATAGAAAGTGGACTGATAATTAAGATCAAACCAGATTAATCATGATAGTGATCTACCGAATCTATAGTTGGTTGAACTGCACTCTCTTTTTTTACTACTTCCAATACCTTCTGCCATACATGTTTCTCAAACTCATAGGCCATAATCCCACCAACTGCTACACCTGCAGCAAGACCTACTGGTCCTCCAACTAAGAGGCCCACTGCACCAGGCCAAACAAGACTACCAAACCAGGCACCGGAAGCAACTTCTACTGCATAATCATCAGGATTTCCTGTTATCGAGACATGTATTTCACGTAAAGATCCAGCCCAAACCTTTGGAGATGTATTAGCTGCTACAATACTTCTTAATGGAATGCTATTAAGAAAGCCCTTATATTCAGAAACAATTCTAAGCTCTTTTTGATCTTGTAATAGCTGCTTTATGCTACTGTATAAATTATCAAGATTGGTATTAAGTCCTTTATAGTGTTGTACCTTAGCCATGGTGAAAAACCATAGCAGGTTATATTTAAATTAATATAGAAAGAAAGAATGGATGAGAAATGTTCTGTCTATTGAATTCTGTTTATTACTTCCAACTTTTTCAATTTGTCCAAGCTTGTGTGTAATAATATTGTAATCTGTCTTCACTAATGGTTTACTATGTTTAGCCCCTCTGTAATGTCCAAGGTAGTATTTCCATCCAGAACTACGATATCCTTTACCCCTCCTCTTAGCACTTCTCTTAGCATACTCTGCTATTTCTCTAACCGCTAAAAGTTTTCATCCAAATCCATCCTGGGTCCCAGGTAGATTACACCCAAGTAGCTAACTATAGCTACTGATCTGACACTTTTTATTACTGAAGGTTGAGCGTAGGAAATCTTAGATCGATTAGGTATTTTTTATACTTATTCTAAGTGATACAAGAAAAATGACATATAGGCTTGGGCACCGGTGAAGAAATTTTGAACTGATTCCAGACTTTTGCGCAAACGCGGCTATTACTAATCCATTTTTTATACAACCGACCGCTCTGTCACCGGCTGAAGTTAATGTACCAGTTGATTGGTTTACCAATTAAGAACAGTCTTAATAAAAATGACTGGCTATATCCGCATATCAGTTTCCACGGAATAAAGATGCCTTGCTCATTGTTGGATTTGATGGTGATGGCTTTGGTGGTGAAGTTGGGCATTGGAATTATCTGTACCAGGACCGCAGCCAGTAGTTGGATTTGATGGTGATGGCGATTGTGATATTAACTTTATCGTAGTTTCAAGTTGGCCATTTTGTTCATCTCTTTGGCCTAGCGAAATGCCTGCGTTATAGGCGGCAGTATGTGCCAAGACAAGATTTGGAGTAAGAAATAACAAAACACTTGTGGCCAACGTTGAATAAATCAATCTATTAGTTTTGTACATAGAGATACCTCAAGCAGAAATGCAGCTCTGTACAGCGAGAACTTTCTATCTATGAAAGACATACTTCTTAACAAAAGTACAATCATCTAGATACGCTTTTACTAGCCATCTTCTATAATATTTTTCTAATTCCCCCAGAGTATAGAACTCAAGTACCGTTAGTTAGCAGTAGAATTTAATTTATCAATTTGAAGATCAACTTAAAAACTTGTATATTGATAGATGATCAGGAGAAAAAGAGAAGTTTATCAAAGATTGGACTCGTATTAATGGCTATTTTCGTTATGGCCGTCGTGCCATCGTCTTTTATTGTAATTCTGACCGCTCTTATTCTTACTGTTCAGGAGGAAAGTACGTTGAAAATATTTGGAGAATAAGAGGAAGTGATTCTAAGAACTTTTCTCCAATGTTGCATACACAATGTGTTAGAATCTAGCTGCTATGTAAGAAGAGTAAAGTTACGGATTAACTACGAAAGACGTGCAAGTAGCATAAAATGCCCTCTCATAACTGAGAAGCACAGATCTGAAGAATGACCATATCCAGGTGCGGCAACACACAAATTTATGTGATTCATAGTTCTCCAATAAAAGAGGAGCCTCTTAAAAGAACACATAGAGGAGTCGAAATAAATATTCCAATAAGTTCACGAAATAAAAATCAATCCTAGGAACCTAGCATGCTACATGTCAAATATAATTAGGAAATACACTTCCAATAAGTTCACCCGCAAAGGAAAAATGATTTTCATCCAATAACACGTAACTTCGAATTATATCTGTTAAATAATGCTGCATTATTGGATCAATCTTTCTAAGAAAATTTTCTATTGATATAAACTTTAAGACTCAATATGCAATGTGATGTAGTCAAGCCGGTAACTTTCTAATGGTTGGTATCATTCTTCCTCTAAAGGCTATTTTGGCTAAAGTGAGTAGGATTACTAATAACAGCTCGAGAGCTTCTGGCTGATCGCTTGATGTACCTATTCTCTTTTCTTAGAGTTTCTGGTAGAGATAGATGTAGATCTCCCTCCAATAGTGACTATTAGTACTTCTAGTGTAACGTACCTCTCTTTTTGTTCTGCTTCCCTGTTGTACCTATTCTCTTCTGAATTTGAGAAATATGTTTTTGTAGCTGTTTCAGCTGGGATTGAATTTGCCTTATTAATTCTGGTTGCCTTTGCAAAGATTTAATTTGTCTTTGAACAGGTTGAAGCATTTGTGTTATTTTATCAAGTTGAATGCCTTGTTTGTCTAATTGCTTTAATACACTTGTAAGAGGTATTATCTTTTCTTCTATTTTTTGTTGGCTTGCTTTGAATGGTTTCTTTAGTGATTTAGTAGTCGTTAACAATACCTCCTCTTTTTCTTCTTCTTCATTAGATGGTAATGCTTCTAATTCCTTATCGCCCATCCCCTCTCCTGGTATAGGCTTTTTGTGTTCTTTCAATTTATGCTCTTCTTCCCCTGGTCCTAGTGAAGGGTCATCCTCAGTTCGATCTGACATACATGTTCCTCTTGATTCTGTTACAACCTATGTAGAATAAATCTTTTCACTAGACCTCAATAATTTAAGTAATGATGTCATCAAAGTTATCTTGATGATTGATTTACATACGCTCTATAAGCATCAATATACAGAAGCTTCAGATATTCTCCAGAAGTACATATCCAAATCTCGACTGCTTGGGAACAAGTTGGCGAAATTAGTGACATTGCAAATACTGGCAGCCATAGGTGTTAATAAAGGGGGAGTATGATGTTCGTCATTTGATCAAGTACCAAAAAGGCAGAACGAAGATATTTTAACACAGGTGTTTTCGCCATCAATAGGCCTGAATAGGAATTGTTGCGCGAACTAACCTCTTATAATTCAACACCTTTCATAGTGGCTGATTGGCCGGTCCCTATGCCGGCGTTAATTATAAAGTTTAAAAGACTCTAAGATTGAGTAACATAACAATATACAAACGAATTTGCTATGTATCAAAAACCTTTAGATACGCATACGCTGAATGGTAATTGGATAATTCCTATTTGGTGTTGTTCCACTTTAATTGCCTTTGTAGGACATACTGTCACACATGCCATACACCATATGCAATCCTTTTCTCTTATTGGATCGGATTTGTCTGTGTAATCAATTCTATCTTCTTTCCCAGCATTACCATTACCGGAGCTAACAGTATTAGACATATCTACCGCTGGGACATCATTTTCTGTCCTATACCATTGAAATACATTTACAGGACATGCTGGTAGGCACGAACCATCAGCTATACATGAATCCCAATCAACCGCAACAAAAGTACCATGTACTCCTAATGGCACTAATTCTTCATTTCTTGCTGAATAAGCAGCTTTTACATCTGGACTAGCAGCAGCATCAGAGGATTTCCCTGGCCCCCCAAACAAAATGGAAGTGCTGTCCATCAGTATGGTCATGCTTGCCAATTACTTGATGATTACTTGGAAAGTCTGGATCTATAGGCATGAACATTTTTGGATTATAAAGCTAATAAAGGCTTTACATACTTTCTAGAAAGAGTAAAAGCTACAATCGCTCCCTAATTCGGCTATTCTTTGCTTGATGATTATATTACAATAAGGCAAATGAGCAATGAGGTCTATGGCAAGAAAATACTCCAATCCTAGTAAGTTTAGCTGCTGAATAAGGATTATAGCGGCATCTTTCATGGGTAGCATTTGAATATGAATTTTTAAATTGCATACTTACCAAAATAAGTTATAAAGTATATAATTTGAATTCAATCTTTGACCATGATGTAAGAAAAGGGAGGATAAAAAAGACAGCTCCAATAGCGGATAGTAGTCGTAGCGATAACGATAGCCCTATAATTAAAACTACAAATGCTTCGGCCATATCACTAAATGGTTCATCACAGGTTTACCAAGCTGAAAGCCTAATCTCAGAACAAGTCCCTAAAAATAGAAGAAAAGAAATTTATGAATATTTAAGACTATTTGGCTATAAACCAGATAGAACCATTCTGCAAGTTCACATAACATGCTTTTTTAGGAAAAAGAACTACTCACAAAGACAGGTAGAAAAACATAGAGGCAGCTAAAAGATATGGAGGAACAACATTTGTTGTTGTGGGTAGAACGCATGATCCTTCTATTATGAATAACGTAGTGACACCAAGTAAAAAGGATCTATACGAGAGAAGTCCTGGATATATCGGATATTTATGGAAGAACAAAGATTCACAGAAGAGGCCGCATCATGAGTTAATACCTTTAGACTTTACTCCAATACATTTACCATATCCAACAGAGTTGAAAACATGTTTGCAACAAAGGGATTCATGCTTTCACTTCATGTTCCAGCTTCATTTGTGAAAGAGAAATATAAACTGACAAGGGCCCTATATAGGGTTGGAAGACAAAGCAATGTTGACGTAAGGGAAGATTGGTCCTTTTTAGATAATTTAAGAAATATTGTTTCTGCTGCTAACGCTATCGACACCCACTACTAATACTACCAACACTAGAGCCAGTTAAAGAAAAAGCAAAAACAATGGCCAATTCATCTTCTTGAAGCTCTTGAGAAAAATATCTACTAATAAGTTTTAATTGTAGTTGCATTCAAGTAAATTGGGATATTGCAATTGCTGTTATCGCAATCCTGGTATTTATGGATACGTGCTCGAGCCATACAATCAACTTGTACACAAATCAATGTAGTGTGAAGTCAAAGCTTTATTTCTAAATGCTATCTTAGCTGGATAAACCCTAGGACTGATTTCTTCTGAGAGGAGGAGCTTGACTACGCTAGTTTTATCATGGCTGGCTGGAACTAATCAAAATTAACTCTGAATTTCAAATCTAAATATTTCTTTCTTTTGTAAGTACTATAGCATTTAAATCATATTTTCTCTATAATATAACTATGGTAAATTCTGTACCACCACCTTCTAGCCCAAATAATCCGACAGGGCCTACTGGAGGCACCTATGTATGTGAAATTTGTAATACCGCTTATAACTCTAAGAAAGACTTGGAGATACATAATAATCAGTCACATCCAGACAGAAAAATTGAGGATATATAAGACAAACGATCTTCGTGTAATTACTAGAGTTAGATGGATATAACTCAAAAAAGCAAAGTTGTGTATGTTCTTGTTTTGAAAACAAAGAAGAATAAGGATGCAAATAAAAAATCTGCTGCTCAAAGGAAGCGCAATAAAACGGCCGTAAAAATAAAGTGAACTCATCTAAAAAGTCTCAATAGAATCATTATACAGCCGAAGCTAAATTAATATATTGAAACAGAATCGTTGACCGCAAATAAACTAGTTATTACAAGGACGAATCGAATTCTCAAATGCGGACGTATTTATAATAGATACTAAGCAAATGTGAGTATTCTAATCATGGTCATGGCATCTAATTTCAAATAAGCTCAATTCACTTATTGAATGTAATTTCTATAACCATTTTGGTTACAAGAAATTTCTAACTTTATTATTACTTATAGTATCATTCAGAACTTCCTATAAGGGGACTATTCATAATTGGTTATTCCTTATTTATTACAAGGCTTACATTATGGCTATCGTTAAATTATTCATGTTCCAACCACTTACATGCCTCAAAGTGCAAAGGTACTTACAATCTATAATAATTAAATCAAACAATAATATAAAAATGGTTAAATGCATAATCTTATTTATAAAATGAATCAATTAGTAAGAATTCTTATATAGAATGCTCTACTAAAATTAGGTGGAATGGAAGCAAATGGAAACATTTTCTGCTATTTCCATACTCAGTCGTACTAATGCCATATTACTACTAGATGATGAAGCAGATATTGTGGCAACAATTGAGCAGATGCTAAGGAAAAGAGGTTTTAACATTTTTGGGTTTACAGATCCCAAAATGGCATTAAAGGATTTTCGAATAAATTCAAAACAGTATAGTCTAGTAATATCTGACATCAAAATGCCTCAGATAAATGGATATGAGTTTATAAAAGAGGTCAAGGAAATAAAACCAGAAGTTAATGTAATTTTCATGACAGCTTTTGGCATCAACGAGCTGGAGCTTGAGAGAGTAATACCATCAATCAGGATAGATGAGCTGGTAGAAAAGCCAATCTGCCAAGGACTTAGTCGGTATAATAGACAAGTATGTCAAAAATGAAACAAAACTAAAGCACAATTTAGACTTCATTAATAATCTTAATTTGCCAGTTGGACTGATAGTTAGTCATGGCCTTACAATTCAGCAATTAGTGGGTATGAGAACTAGTGATTTAGCTGAAAAACTTGGTATAGATCAGGATGCAGCACGATTGATTTTTAATGCGGTGAGAGAAAGGAACATTTAGCTAATACTTTTATGTTGAATTAATGAAAGTGTAAAATTACTAAATAATATTGTGTGGAGTTTGTCTGATCCTGCTGTGCTAAAGTTGACATTAACATGTTCGTTCTTTAATTCAATGCCAATAAAATCTTCTCGTATCTTTACCTTTATGTAGAATATATCTTATAATATACATATGCCAATAGCATCTAAAAAGGACTCCTCCAAGCTCAAATATGTGCGATTGATAAACCAGTCTGTTCATACATCTGATGATATTGACATTGGAGATATCTTTGCGGTCAGCAAAAACATTATAGTTGTGGTGAGAGGTTATATCAATGTCCATTATTACTATATTCCCATTGATAAAGTTGAAGGCTGGGATGGCAAAGTTTTATGGCTCAATATAACAGAGCAACAAGTAAAGAATTATGAAAAACATGATGCATATCCCGATAGCTCCGAATATTTTGTCAATGATAGTCCGCCCTACGATAAAATTCCTCCGGATTTTCCAGAGCCATTACATATTCCATCCAAGAATAGAAGGCCAGCTCCTGAAGCTGCTGCCATTACTACGACTAAGGACCCAGACATGAAATATGGCTGTACACTATGCGAGCAATTGTTTAGAACGCAAGGCGAATTAAGCAATCATGTAGCAGAGACTCATTGAGTTCCTGCCTTCAAATATTGAACTCCCTGTCAGATTTGTCTTTTTAATTAATCCGTGAAGTAATAAAATTTAAGTGCCGTTGGATACATAATACATTGCCAGGCCTATTCAATAAACAAAAGAATTCAATAAAAAGGTGGAGTGTGTTGCTGTATGACACATTTATCGTTATTGATTATCTAGAGTATTTGAGAATATACTTCTATTTTATTAGACTGTTCCTTTAGCCATCCCACTTCTTCTTGCTATTTCTGCTGCTCTATCAGGATCTTCCTTTTTCGTTCCTATCTTTTCTGTCATACCTCTTTTTACAGCAGTAGGTTCATGAGCTTTTTCTTTAGCAGGTGTCATTGCTTCCTTCTCTCTATATTCTTCTGAGGAGTTGTCATCTCTTCCTATTTCTGTTCCAGCAGCACCTTCCTCATATTCTCTTTCTTGCTCGCTAGTAGACATTAACCGGCCTTGAACTGAGAACTATTTAACAGCTATAGAAAAAAACTATACAAGCCTTATATTATTAAATACTTTTTTGCTTTGAAATCTATTTATCTATCTAAAAGGAGATGCTCTATGTCTGAATTTTTGTTTAGCATGTTTTGGTGGAATTAAAGGCAAAGGAGGATAATAGCTACTACTATAATATGGATAGTCTTTAATATGGTATGTAAGCAGAGCCGGTAATTGGCTTCTTTCATATTTTTCTTTAACTTGGGCCTCAGTTATCTTAAGCCATAGTATATGACCATCCCAGCCTTCTACCCTCTGAATTGGAATATAATAATAATGCACATGTACAAAGCCTCTCTTAATTACTACAAAACCTCTACCTATAGTAATTATGTCGCCTATGTCTACGTTGTCAGTACTATGAACAGATTTATTTATGAGATCTAACCAATTTTTAAAACTTTGTTGGGACATTTCAGCCATCAGTGTGCTGATTTTCCTGTAAATGCAATGTTCAACAGAATATTTATTTATTCCAGCTTTTTATCAAATGTTAAGCTAGAAATTATTATAAATATATTATTTATTGAAATAATCTATTAACTAAATTACTAGATTGATTAATATGTTTAGTATTTTTATTTTTTTATTCATCTGCTCATTTATTTATTAGTTAATGCTCAACTCCAAATGAAAGCTTGACAGCTGCGCGATATTGATTAATTTTTCCTGTGGTCTGATCTATCGTTGCAGTCTTATCCTTGATTTCGATACCATGTATTCCACGAATTGTCTTCATGGCCTCTGTAACAGTATTCTGAGCTGCTTCTTTCCAACTGTTAGGAGAGGAACCAACAAGTTCTACTATCTTTGCAACGGACATATTAGCATATTATGTCATTATACCTTATTTAGATATCAAAAGCAGCATAAACTAGGGCACTGATTGGGAGATCCTCTCTTATTTTCTGTCTGCAATGGTTAGAATACTTGGCTAAATCTATAACCTTTATTTTTCATTCTGTGCAGCTCACGATATGATCAAGGAGGATAAAAACTCCGAGAGTATAGAACATGGAGATATATTTTTCTTTTATAGACCAAAAGTTGACTCTACGGAAGTAAAGGAATTAGGAGATGTACAAAGATTCTATATGGTTACATTCCCAGAGCAAAGAGAAAGAGGAAAAGATGTTTACAGATTATTTTTGCTAGGTCAAAAACAATTACCGGAAATTGTTGAAGGTAAATCTACTTCTAGAGAGAGGAATTGGGCTCTAAACGTGCTTACAACATCTAATCCTGAAGATATACATAGTGAACTCTTACCTGCTGAATATACCACGAAAACAAGAGGGGAGCGCAGAATTGGAGCTGCTGCACCAGCTGGTGAAGGAAAGTATTCCATAGTTAGGCATGATAGTCATACAGAGCTAGCATATGTTTTAGAACTACCCGAGATTCCTGGTCCCACCCAAAGAGAATTTGAAATAAGGAAAGAAGCAAGTTATATAATTTCTG
>NZ_QURE01000133.1 GCF_009898475.1 Nitrososphaera sp. AFS
CCCTTTTTACTCATATCAGCTATGGGTAGTTCTATTATATATTACATCTTTCTATTTCTGCCTATCAACTTAGAATTATCTTAATGTTATTAATTGTAGGGTAGATCTGAATGTTAATCAGTATGCGTGCTCCTTACGCTTATGCTGGCGTGCTCTCTTGAATGACGTGAACCTCTCCTGACATACAGAACATGTCCGCATTCTCTCTAGTCGATTATAGGTTCAGATAGCGTTATAGTCCCCCTCGCCCTTTCTGTGCTGAAATATTGCCATCAGTGTGGTATATTGATCAGATTACCTTTTAGCGGTTTGTGCCTCTTGATGTTTACATCTTAAGTTGTTAAACAGGGTCTGTCATATCTGCAGCCTGAAAACAAAAATGAGCACAAATCCATAAAATATAAAAGGAAAACGCTACCTCTTTCTGTTTTGTATAATCACGTGATTCAATCACACATACTAGGTAGGGATCCTCCATGACCAACATCGCCATCGTCATATTGTGAAATTTTTCATCTAAATCATTGAGAACCTCTCGTTTCTGTGTCACTTGATAGTGCTTGTATTTGCCTCTGAAAAATAGAGGGTTAATATCATTGTCCCTACAATTCCAATTGTTTGCGCTAAAGTGAGGACGTCTGAAAATCCTATTTCTGAAGTTATATCTGATAAAAAGAATTCTAGAATTAATAGAATCTGACACACTCCCTCTCTTGTAATGACTAAATGGTCCAAATGGGGGAGGCTGACACGACACAGCATCATCTACGCCAACCTCCCCAACTAGGCTCCAAAAAGAACAAGAACTCAAAACAACAGGCGGGAGCCTATTTGTTATTTGGGTCTTTCTCTTCTAATATTATATACAAATAGGAAAAATAAATTTTTTTCACAGTGACTGTTATCTCTCTACCAATAAACGGCTTGATAACGCCGTTCATGTTGTGACCTATGATCCGCATATCTAACTTTCTACTTTCTACGTCGTCGACTGAGCTTTTCCCCATATTCATTAGGGTAAGAAGGCACACAAACGATTTATCAAGAACTCTGGAGCTACATTACTCTATTGCTTTTTAGGATCAGAGGCTCAAACTAGCCTTTCGCAAGGATGCTCCATTCGTCGCTATAGCTGTTTGTATATCCCTCATTAAATGCTGCCGTATGATTCAGACCTTGTGCTTCGGGGGGAAATTCTCAGCTGCTGCTTTTTGTCCTTCAGTACTTCCCATACAGTATTGTCGCTGATCAGATTGAGTTTGGACTATACCACCTTTTTGAATACCACAGGACATTTGGTCTTGTGCCATCACTCTATGAAGACCTGTTGCCCCAATTACAAGAATAAACACTAAAGCTACCAAAAGTGGTATTTTAGCCATATCAAATATTATGGACATGTTTTATTTATTTTATAGGAAAGATTCATTGNNAATTAGAACAGAAGTATATTGTTAGATACACACATAATAAAGTTTGAATGAAACAGAACTAACATGACCAAGACTATTAAACCTCCCTTTAATGAAGATACAGCTCGGGCAAAGGTTAAGACTGCTCAAGATGCTTGGAATACCCGCAACCCAGAGCTTGTAGCTCAAGCTTATACACCTGATTCAAAATGGCGTAATCGTACAGAATCCTTCAGCGGCCGACAAGCTATTATTGATTTCTTAAGGCGCAAATGGGCTAAAGAGCTTGATTACAGGCTTATGAAAGAACTTTGGTGCTATACTAAAAACCGTATTTCAGTCAGATTCGAATATGAGTGGAGAGATGCAGATAATCCAGGTCAGTGGATGCGAACTCATGGAAATGAGCATTGGGAATTTGATGATAGTGGTCTGATGCGTATCCGTGATATGAGTGCAAACGATTATCCTATTGATGAATCGGAACGTCGTTATCTATGTTAGAGCATACTAAGCTATATCGTAGCCTGATTTGCCTAAAACACGTTCATCATATCTATTTTCCTTCACTAGCCTTGACATTTCCAGTGCACCTTTTACTGTTCTTTTAGTATCTTGGTGCATCTGCTGATTGTCTTTCATAGTATTAAGATTATTTTCAGTATCCTCAGCATACCAACCTCTACTCCAACCTATAAATGGAAATTTTCCAAAGACAAAACCTAACTCAGACCAGAACATCATAAGTTCACCTGCTACATGTTGTACATTATCTTGCCCTCCAGTGATAATGAATGCAGCAACTTTATCTCTTATAAGATGTCTATCTTGAGTAATGATTTGGTTTTGCACACAGTTCATTCTTTGAATCATTTGATAATAAAGTGAACTAGCATTACCCCACCTTATGGGAGTAGCTAAAATGACAACATCTGCCCATAGTATAACCTTTTCATAAATTATTATCATTTTATCTTCCTTATCCATTTCAGATATGGAACATGGAAATATGCAGGCTTTAGCATTTTTTGAATAATATCCTTCACAATGCTTGAAATGCAAATCCCTAAGCTTTATCATTAAGGTTTCCGCTCTGAATTCATTTTTTGCATAATCTAATGCGTAACTTAGGGCTGCTTCTGAGGTGCTATTACGTGGAGCAATATTGTCGTTGGAATTGGTAGTTGATATTCCTAAAACTCTTACCTCATTGTCAACATTAGCATCTCTGCTACCTCCACCACATTCACCTTTAACTTCAAGTCTACTATCATTGTCCATATGATTCAAAAATTCCTTGACTGAATTATCCAAAATAGAGTATGCTTAGTGGCTGCGTAACTCTCTTGCCGATATTATTAGGAATAGAATCTACGTAGAGCTTGTCTTCAACCATTTTGATCTCGTAAGAATTAACACTGTCACCTCCCTTATGTGGCGCCCTACCGTCAATGACAGAATATTTCCATCCATGCCAAGGACACGTTACAATTTTCTTTTCAATATCTAAGATGCCTTCGCTAAGTGGACCTCCTTGATGTTGACATTTGTTGGATATTGCATAATATTTGCCATTGATATTAAATACAGCAATTTCAATTTCTTTATCCCTCTCATCTCTTATGGAGAATTTTCTCGATGTACCGACCGTCAAGTCATTGCTTAGACAAAGGTAACGAAAAGAGGATTTATTATCACTGAAGTTAGTATTGGGGTCTATGTCACTATCTTCTATTTTCCTTACTTTCATTCTGTTGAGATTACAATGAACTCACTTAAATCATTGGTAGGCTGAAGATAAGGACTGAGATTTAAAGTTTAATTATTTGATAAATCTACGTACGTTGTGGATCATTCAGAAGCTTGGGGTTGTCGTTTGCTTTTTAGATGTGCTATTGAAAATACAGGGTTTAGTGATCTTATTATGAATAGAATACAAAGCCCACAAGAGTATAGCTATTGATACTAACCTTAATGGAGTTTAATAATTTGTTAAAAAGTCTGTTGCAAATATACCAAATCCTCCGAAGGCCGAAATAAGAAGAAATCCTATTGAAGAACAGCTAGCACAAGCACTGGAAGCAATACCTAAGATTGAGCCTGAGAATAACGACTCATCTAATCTTACCTTTGTATTCTTAATCACATATACATTCATTGCAATTAACACTCCCATCAATGCTGAAGTTGTATTCGTTATAATGAATCTTGTTACTGCATCGTCCGGTAGGTAAAATGTAAGTACAGGTGAAAAAAATAACAGCTGATCAAAGACATTGAATAGAATCCAGGTAGTGACAAACACTCCAGCAGCTGTTGCAATATAAAGGTAGTTACGAAATACCATCTTAAATGCAAGAGGTATCGTAACCTTCAAGTTTGTTATTCTAGATTGCTGCTTTATGTCTCCCTTGCTCTTCTCATATCTATCTTTCTTATGCTCCAAGTTCTTTATCTATTATAGCCTGAAATGAAGGGAAAGGATATGCTCCAAGCAATGTTTGTTTATCCGAACCATCTTTCTTTTCTATTACAAAAGTAGGCGTTCCCTGAAATCCTGAAGATATTGCTAATGCATAATCACTATTTACCTGTGGCTTGTGTTTATTGTTATCGAGACAAGAATTAAACTCTTGTATATTTATACCTGGTATTAATGACGCAAATTTTTTCAGATTGTTTGCATTAGCCCAGCCAGAGTTCTCTGCTCCTTGATTTTTGTACAAGGTCTCATACAAATTCCAAAACTTATCTTGATCGTTAGCACATAGGCTTCCAATAGCAGCTGTGACAGAGTCAGGACCATGAGTTACAAAGTTCTTGAATATCATGTTAGCCTTACCGGTCTGAATATAAGTTCCTTTGCAAATCTATCACAGAATTCGCATTGAAAGTCACCAAATTCCACAATTGTAACTGGAGCAAATGCGCTTCCTAACAAGGGAGATCCTGTTTTTATTAGATTTTGTGGCAATAAACTGAGATTAACTATATTTGCTGGTTGTTTTGATATACTTCCACTTACTTGAGGATTAATTGGAGAAAATCCGTTTTGCACATTATTAGTTTTATTTTCCTCATCATGTGCTCTTTCAGCAGGGGTTTCTTGTGCATTAGCCTTTCCTATTGGATTCACTAATTCAAAATGAGTAGGTAGCATAAAAAAATATGCAAATACTAACAACGTTGCTAATGCAGTCACACTGCATAGGATCACTAATTCAGTCGTCATATTATATTATGTCGAGTTAGAAGTAGGACTATAATAATAGTATAATAACTGAGTTCTAACTGGTTATAACTAAGTTACATGTCATTATATATACTGGCAATTCCATACCTTCTCTTTGGTACGTGATGATATTTGAACGATAAATCTAGTGACTATGGTTTGTCATCGTCAACGATTTTGACCAGTAGATTTGGTTATGAGTCAGCCAGATTAATTCACTTGGCACAAAAAAACCTGTACATTATTATAGGATTGATTGGTGCTATTGTGGTTCTTTCAATCTTAAATATATTTGGAGCACTAGACTATTTTCCTATATCGGGTGAGGAAGTTGATAAAATTGTAGATATCATTCTATTGCTGGTTTTAATTGTAGTATTAGTACCATTGACTTTGCTTCTGTTGAGGTCAAGAAATATTCTTGATAGATGGACTGAAATGTTTGAAAGAAACTCTATTGCTACAGGTCTGACAATTGCTATGAATAAAAGAAGCAGAGAAGAGGCAATACATGCCCTAGTACAATCAGTGGACGAAATTGGTGAAGCTTTAGAAGAATATAAAACCTCCACAAAATCTGACTTGAAAGAATTTTTTGATGTTTCAATTGGTGATGGGAATACAAGAACTAGGTATGATATCCTCATAGACTCAAGTCGTGTGGTAAATGGCAGTGATGTTGATGCTAATAAGAGTAATACTAAGAATAAAAGTATTCAGCTGAAGAAAATTTTAGAAGACTATGGAGCGGTGATTATGAAGATCGTTGATGGTCACGTTGACAAAGACATTGTAGAATCCTTCGTGGGTTCATTAACTAGATATGCTTCTGTATCAAAAAAACGGGTTGGTCTAGGTATAATAATAGGTGAAGAATCTAGTCCAGAAGCTAAAGAAGCCGCCAATAACTTCATCTCTAAAAGAGGATATGGGCTATCAAATAAGCTTCTCTTGCTTATTGACAAGCCATCATATACATCGATCAATGTCCCAACAGCAGCAAACACTTAGTCCTTTGGATTAGGAAACCTTATTCTGAAGCTGAAACCACTGTGATTTGCCATGTCATAGGTCTTCTTCTTTGATCTTGGCAATACTTCTGACAAAGTTTAGATAGTTTTTGATCCATTGCTGGTAGGCTTCTATTCCTTGTTTAGTTATTTGATAGAAGGCTATGGTGGAAGAAGCTTCGATTGATCTTATAAAGCCATTTCGTTCAAGGATTTGCATGATATTATTAACTCTATCTGGCCTCTGTTGTCTAATCGCAGCGGCATTGGTAACAATTTTGTATTTACTTACTGGTATATTTCGTGCATTGAGATATAGATACTCAAGGATCGAGTATAGTATATTCAGATGAAAATCTCTTTTGCTTTCTCCCACCAGAAGGCATGGTTTATTATTTTACCTGATTCCGACGCTGGATAAAGCTGAACTAACGGAGTATAAGCATATAAAGTAAGCTACAGAAGCCACAAACACAGAGAGGATAGTCACTAAAATGTCTCATCATACCTGTTCTCGTCAAATTTGATGAAGATGCTGCGACGCTGGTCAACTCATTTGGAAAGAAATTTGCGATTTGAGATTGTATAACGTGTGTTCTCTTTGTAAATGATCTGGGCGCAAGCGTATTTGTATTCAATATCCTCACCAAATTGTCAAGCAAATCTAACTTTCTTATTTGTTACTTCAGATAATGATAGTAAAGGAAATTGGAAAGAGTTTCAAAATGTGAGCATTGTGATGTAGATGCTTACTATAAACTGGATGTTGAATACTTTTACTCCGAGAATATGACGGTGTATCTTTGTATAAAATGTGTAAGGACCGAAACCAAGAAACTTAGCGACGATTTCCCAGCAATAAGATTAGTAAAAGTAGAACCGATAATACATCCCACTATACTTCCGATCGCAAAATAATGAGATTATCCAAGAGTTCTTATACTATGAATGATGAAATGAATAAACAGCTTCACTCTTTTGAAGTGAGTATTTTTGTTTTTAAATCCTTAGGTAGAATAACTATACAAAAATATTAGGAATGCAAGTTCTTACTCCGTGCTATCATCAATGTTTACAGTGCGGAATGATCTTTGAATGTCAAAATAGTTATTGCTCAAAACCATTTCAAAGCGGTAGATGTAGGTTATGTTATTTCCGCTAACTACCTTCTCATCTGACAATTGCGAGCCCCAAGTGTTTTCTGTTATAAAGGACCCTTAACTAAAATCATCGATAGAAATGGAGGTGAAAAATGACGGCAGTAGCAAACAAGGGCGAAGAAGAGGTCCGACCCAAACGTAGAAGGTTTTGGTGGGCAAAAGGTCATCCTCCAGAGTGACAAACCCGCTCCAAGGCGCCCACTCCTTGCAGGTACTCTATTCCTTGAGTGGAATATTATCCAGGTTTTGTCATAAATGAGCATAAGTTTAGCAAATAAGATACTAAATGGTTCTGGTACAGGGGAATGACCAGTAAGAGATTATCCTAGTAGTAACTGTTATCATATTAGTAGCCCTTTGGCACGATGCTTTTGGCTACAGCTGGTTCAGTGAGTGCTTATCCTAATGATTTCACGCTTTAGCAGTTGAAGCACAACGGGGGAAAAGTGATCCCCCGCAATAGAACCACTGGCAGGAGCAAATGTGTCGAGTGTGATCGGTGTAAAAAAAAGAGGTGTAAAGGTTCAGGATCAGCGATGGATATCTGCTGTGTTGTTCGCATCATTAGCACACAACGCATTGGTACAAGCATTGAGCTGATTGATTTGCTGATCAACTTTTATCGCGTTGTTGTTATTGTGGTGGTAATGATGATGCCCCCATGCCATGACCTGTTGTGGTACGGTAAATGCCACTGTTGCTAATGCGGCAGCTGCTGCCATCGCTGTGATTGCAAACATCATTCTACTGTAGGTCATTGTATGATAGTGAAATGAAATAGTATTTTCTACAGAACAATCCCTAAGAATATAAAGGAATATCAGGATATATTCAACATAGAAAAAATTCTTCAGAACGGCTAGGCGAAAAGATGTAGGAGAATCGCAGGATTGAAAGAACCATGACCATCCTATATGAGAACAATCGGCAGAAGAGTGTGAATGGAAAAAAAAGTGATTGTTGGTCAATGACCAATATCTGCGCTGTTGCTTCCGTCATTAATACACAGAGTGGATGGTCCCGGTGGATGTTGTGTTAATAATTCTCTCGTCGTTGCCAGATCTGGAGGGGGAGATGTAGAGCACAGATTTGCTTGGCTAACCTGTTGATCTACTTTGATGCTATTGTTGTTGTGATGGCTGTGTCGGTACGCCATTACCTGTTGTGGTACAGCGAATGTTACAGTTGCCAGCGCAGCAGCCGCTACAATCGCTGTGATTGCTAATGTCATTTTAACGTGTTTCATTACTTATAGAAAATGAAGTTGAATAGTATTTGTCGAATTCTACAGAACAATCTCTAGAAATCTAGAAGAATACAAGGATATATTGAATTTAGAATAAATTCTTAGGAATGTTTATGATGATAAACGCATGAAAAATATAGCTAAGAATTAGATTAATGACATAGAAGAAAATTCTCAATACGGTGGTATTCGCAACAACCACAAACAGATCTGGGGTAATTGCGGTTTTGTGGCGGACGAATAGATCTGTAAGTTCGTTATTGTCACGAAAAGAGTACAGGGGTGCCGAAATGATCGGTTGAATGAGAAAAAATGGGAAACGAACCTATTGGTTCTTCTTTTCAGTATCAGCGATCGACACTTGCTAGGTTATCAGAGCAGTGGGTTATTTAGTTCCAAGTAACTTGTGGTTGTTCGGGCCCGAAGTTATTTTGAGCGTCGTTTATGCACGCAGCTCTGTTGTAGGTGGGTTCCTTCCTCTATTGGCATAAGAATCTTCAACCCCCACAGATAATCTTTTTTGCACCTATAATATTATTATATCGAGAATTCATTCTGCACATTAAAGGCATGTTCCAATTTGTCTAAATAATAACCGAAAATTTAAAGGCCATAGATTTGGTTTAAAATATAATCTAATGAATTCAGTAGTCCTATATTAGAAGTATGGTTATTTTGCAAGACTATGGAATTAAGAACTACAGGTCAACAAATCTGGTTATACTTACAGATCTGGAACCACGCATATGATCTTAAGTGCTGCAAGCGCGTTTGTAGGATTTAGCATCGAACCAAATTCTTTAGTTTAAGAGAATAGGATTATTACAGTTCATTTCTAACTTGGATCTGGTAGAATATAAAATTAATTTGAATTGTTACATTACTCATTAATAGGGAGTTTTAATAGAGACTAATTATTCTACAGCAATATATTTCCGAAGTTTATTAAATCATGCTACTAGTTCATTAAATGAAAAAAGGAGAGGAAATGAAGCCAATTGCCACTAGCATGAAATTGATGTTAATACTTGCTGTACTAGGTCTTGTTTCATTGCAACAACAATTATCAATTTTACGTAGTCGCTTTAACTGGAGTAATGATATCGAAACCTTTGCATTTGCACAGATGAGTAGTAATAAACCAATCACTCAAAGATTAGACTATGCGCATTTCTTACCACTTACAAATAATAGCAAATTGCATCAAGTTAAAGTGATTGTAGACTTCTCCCCAATTAGCACTGGCCAATATGCATATATGAAAGTCTATGCCCCAAATGGAACACTAATTAAGGTATCTTCATCTCCCAATGGCCTGAAGACTATTTCTTCAGGTAAAGCACAATTTGCAACCACTATATCAGACAGTATGATAAAAGAAGTTAAAGCATATACAATGTTTACAAATTCACATAGGAGCGTCAATTATTCAAATCCAATATCTATCAAGCTAAGTCTAGGTCAGACTATTCAACCATCTATTTCAAAATCACCTATTTCTATTCGATGAGAAACATAACAATAGTTGAGAGAGACATAACTTGGAGATAAACTAGAGAAACCTTATGATGGCCATTCCTATCATTTTTCTTGTCTTAATTTCTGATTCATACATCATTACATCGCTCATGGTATCTCAACTTGTTGAGTTCAACTGGTTTCCATTTTTACAGAGGGCAGAAGCTGCTGTCAGACACAAAGAGTCTCTTAGCCAAAATTCATCACCCACGATAAACACAGATAATGTAATTGGGACTTCTGTATCTGTATCTAAGAAGGTGTCTTCTACGAATTGCATTAATTATATTCCTGCTACGAGAACAATTACTGTCAGCTGTACCGATTCTACGAGACTTACAGATGTCAATAACGCTGTACATGATAATAGCATTCTAGCCAAGCAATCTTCAGATGGTGTATGGCTTCTGAGTGCTAATTTGGTGATAAGTAATGGCGCTATCTTTCACATTGACTCTACGGATACCAAGTGGCTAAAAATAAATTCAAAAGTAGTAGGAGCATCTAGCGACAGTAATGGTTCAAAAAGTATTCGGCCTGCT
>NZ_QURE01000134.1 GCF_009898475.1 Nitrososphaera sp. AFS
TTCATTGATCCCTAACCTTTTTTAATAGTCTTAAGCACGTTTGATAGAGTAATTTTTGATAGAGTAATAAAATAACGAATTTTTCTATGCTTCGTAATTTTGGTTCACTCCTGACCCAAAGTGTTTCAAAAATTGAACGAGGCACAATAAGTCTCGATATCATTATGAAGAAAATAGGCTATATTGGTGTGCTATTATGGCCTGAGGTAGTATAGACACATGTAGATAATTGCATAAGTCAATTTGATAACTGTAAAATAATTTCACCCTCAGCTCATCACGATTTTAGTATATATGATAGAAAATGTAGATATGATAGGTGTGTCAAAGTACACAACAACAAAAGAGAAAATGGTTGAATAAATGGATTAACACCATCTAAAATATTTCTACAAACATTCAACAGAGCCCATAATGGAAATAACTAATCAGAAAGCTGTAAGTACAGATTTAGAGATTGGTTTATTTCTTCTACTTCACTTCACCTTGTCTTTCAAATGGAGGCGTGTTTGGGAATGTTGGATAGATCTTAGCTATATGAAATATCCCTGCTTTCTCTGAATCTTTAATTGTCTAATATTATCCTATTTGGTTTTATATCATGGTTCTAGTTTACCGAAACAATGAACTTTTGCCCTTCTAAGTTAGGAATATATTCATAACCAACCTCAGAATAAGTGAGTATGAAGGATATGTATTGTCATCGGTTTATGGCTAACCTCCTGATAATACTTTGATAGGCCTTTATATTGTGCTCAATACAATAAACGGGGGACTATAGATGAATACTGGTGGCTACTTTAATGTTTTCCATGACATCATATTATATTATATTTTATTATGTTTTATTATATTTATTATATTGAACCCTTCTTATTAGAATGAAAATCTGATGATCTAGGACTTGCGCAACAGAATACTGAGATGTTCAGATTAAAGCAACTATCGCAAACAAACTAGAAATTCTCGTAATAGTCCCGTTTCATTACTCGAAATATTATTGATTTTCTTTTATCTTTAATATTCTAGTAATTTGTTATAACTGTACAATTTCAGGAATATCTTAATTACGCGGTTCCATATTTAGAAATAAATATTTCAAATTTGAGTTGACACCTGCGAGCCCTATGTAGAAGAAGTTAAAAGGGTGTAGTACAGAAAGAAGAAGGAATAGATGAGCCTACTGAAAGAAAGTCAAATAATGAAGATTCACTACCTAACTGGGATAGGTGCATTATTCACTGTTGCAGTGCATATTATGTTTCGTGTGATCGTGCCATTCGAGCAGAGTTTATCATTCCATAATATTATAATGAACTATCATAATATACCATATGTAGTAATTCTCGAATCAATACTCATATTAGTTTCCATACACGGCTTCAATGGCCTGAGAGTTATCCTTCTTGAACTGCGTCAGAACACAAAGTGGGAAAACGCAGTAACCATATTCACAATTGTCGCCATGATAGGCATAGTTGTTTACGGAACTAGGACCATCATTATAGCCAATGGATTTGCATTTAGGTAAAAGGATTGCTAGGCTTATTGGTATATTATCTTATAGGGGCCATAATTGATGCAAGGTTTGACTAAAAACCTTTGTAGGAAATAGCACAGTTGAGAACGAAATATACGGCAGAGTAAATCAGCTATGTGACGATGGACCTTCGATTATCCCTCAAGCTCCTTATCAAGCTGATTTTTCAACGACGTATATCTTTTGAATTTCCTATCCCAATCCGAAAAAAATTTTTGCTCACTTAATCCAATGAAGAGCCACATCGAAGCCAACATTATCGAAACTCCGATAAAGAACAATAGAAAAATGCCTATATCGGGGAATCTAAATAGTATCCTGTGCATAAAGAAGGGATGAATTACAAATACAGTAGCCAACATCAGAGATAACGGAGCAAGAATAAATGATGACAATATCATTATTTTGAAAACACTCCTTGTCGAATTCATATGAGATATTAATTCGTCTAGTAATTCAACTACACTTGTCTTGTTCTGTTTCTTTTCTGTATCTCTTATGATGCTATTTGAGTCATGGTCATCGCTATGATCTGTTGAGGACATCTTGACAAATTCCTATGGTGCAACGCCTCTTAAAATACTTGGCTAACTAAGTTACTGATCAGATGGCAGGTTCTTATGGTCGCTCTCTAGGTGAGTTGTCTCATCTCGACCCATATTCAATGCACCGGACCATCACACTGCATACCAATAGCAAACAGGATGCCAACATTTATTCAATGCTGGGTATGCCCAAACTCACAGAATGGAGTTTCGTATAGACACGCAGTGTATTGCATGAGTTCAGACTGCGACTATGGTAACCAGAATGGCAAAGATTAAACAACCATATGCTTAATTTGGCAAAGGTTAAGTTAATTTTGTTTACTAGACATTCAACAAATAGACTATAAAGACGGACATTCTTTTGTAGAGCAAAGAAGCTGTAATAATAGAATGTCATTCTTTTATTGACTGAACTCTATTCGTAGACCCTATATTTTCCTATATCCCCTATCATGTTATTTAGTTGATCGCATAGCACTAAGAAGCGCATGCCTTTTCCTGTTATTTTATATATCGATTGTTCTGCCTTTGTTAGCAAGCCACTATTCAATAGAAATGGTACATATTCCCTCATCTGTGTAGATGACAGAAAAGCGCCATACATGATTCGTGTCTTGGTTGCTTCTCTTCCTGAGACCTCCCTTAAGATCGCCGCAATTACGTCTAGCCTACTTCTGTTTCTTATGTGCTGTTGGGTAATAGGGGCTTCTTGTTTATTCATGCTATCTTTTCATAGTGTCTTCAGTTTTAAAACCTTCACGACCTCTAACTAGATAACAATGGACGTTAAAATTAGATCACATTTAAAAAAACTATGATTTTTCTAGTTGATATAGAAAGATTTTTCCGTTTAAACTATAGAGAATGCCCTCATCTTAACTATTATTGACACATTAGCTCCGGCTATATGTAGTGTAGACCTAGTCTGACATAAAATCAAGTCAATTCAGTGAATTTGCCATAAATCTGGTATTAACTAGCACCGAATTCGAAGGCAATTATATCAAATTCACTTTTTAGTGGATCTGTAGTATTTTCTGTCGGAAACATAGGACTTACACTGGCATTTATCGATCAAGCATTTCATCTTGTCTCTAGCCGCAGACCTATCATGGTCAATTTTTTGATGCTTACACTTTATACACCTAACAAGTAAATCTGACTCGCTGCTCATCGCTATTACAATATTATGGCTTATTTTTTATCTTATTGTTAAAAGGATGAAGAAAATGATCTCCGTAGAACAAAAGGCGACCATAAATCAATACAGCTTGCTTTAGAATAGGTCAGACTCTGGAGGTGCTTGATCTAGAGATACTTGATCTAGAATAAGATGGGTGATCTAACATAGTATAATGAAAAGCAGCTCAAATTAATAGAAGTTACTTGATTGAGATCGGATAAACCAGGTCCTATTTGCTCAATATTGGCAGTTTAGTTATTATAAAGGACACTCATTGAATATTAAGAAATTACATCTTAATATGTCCTTAACTATTAAATTGGTACTCGTAATTGGCCGATCTGCTAATTTATATTTGCTTAATTCTCTTCCACATGTCACAGTGATTGGACATCCCTTATGAAGATAGATTTGTCTGAATTGACCCCCAAATTTGTTTGGTTAGAGAGGGCATACCTGTAATATCATGGTACCATGAGTATGTGCTTATTAATGAAATGATTTTGGACACTGACTGGCAAGTTATTATTGTCATTATTTTACAGGTTACGAAGGAAAGGACAGTGATGATCACTAGCTGTCACTTAGTGTCCGGTAAGTTAGTACACCGATTTGTCAACTACATCTGGAATTACAACAAGTAATGATCGTCAATACGCAGAAACTATGCCAGCAAAGAAATCGTTGAAAGAAATAACCGCCCTTCATTAATATGATGCATTCTTCTATACTAACCTCAAGGTCATTTTCTAAGCAACTTGGCAGACCTAATAGCTATTTGGTCGGCCATCCCGGAAAGCGTCGCATTACCACCAAGATCGTATGTTACGTATTTCTTTTCATTTATCACATCTTCAGTAGCCTTGAAAATAGCCTTAGAAATGTACTCTTCACCGAGATAGTCAACCATCCATGATCCGGATAAAATAGTTGCCACAGGATTTACACGATCCTTCCCCGCATACTTGGGAGCACTGCCATGCGCTGGCTCAAACATTGCATAATTATCGCCGTAATTGCCAGAGTATACTGTGCCTATAGATCCTACATGTCCTGATGCACATTCTGAAATTATGTCCATAAATAGATTAGTGCTAAGCAGAATGCTGTTATTGAATCGCTCAGGATTTTTAACAAGCTGCTGTGTCATATTGTCGATGTAATATTCTTCTATTTCATTAATGTTGTTGAATTCACTTTGAATGCTTTTTACAGCTGCCCAAAATATTCCATCAGTTTCCTTTAGAATATTTCTTTTTGTAACAACAAAAACTTTGTTGTATCCGGCGGCGCTCGCAAGTTGAAATCCCTTTTTGATAACTCTTTCACTCCCTTTTTTCGTCACCTTTCGAATGGCGATGGCTGAATCTTCACTAATCCTGAATTCGATTCCAGCATATAGGCCTTCAGTTGCTTCACGCACGCAGATAAAATTTAATGTTCGTTCCGCGTTTTGGTAGGTCTTAATGGGTCGAACGTTAGCGTACAATTCAAACTTTTGTCTTATACTTACTGCTACGCTACGTGGTGCATTTGGAGTAGGGATCGTAGTTGTCGGACCCTTAAAACATGCATCACTATCTTCTAGGAGACTCCATACGTCTTGGGAAATGTAAGAGGTACCTCCGGCCTTTTGCCACCACTCAGAGCCCGCATTACAAGGAATTAATTCTATATTGCTATTGCACGCCCTGAGAACCTTAATCATTGCGTCGACTAATTCTGGTCCTGTCCCGTCCCCTCGAATAATTGCGGCAGTTTTCTTAGCCAATTGAAATCAATTAACGGGCAAAATTCTCTCTATTTATATGTATTCAGTAACTAATTAAAAGCCTGTTCCAGATATGCATCCGAGGATATTGGTTAATCTGATGATATTCGGAGGGAGTTTTGTGGCTGTTTGTAAATCATGTCAGTAGATCCAACCACAAGCATCGCAAACATCCCCCAGTATCGATTGACTGAAGCTATCTCATACGCAGCGTATGGACATATTTGCTCAGATGATATAGTGTGGCCTCAAGGTATCATGGGTTGCTGCGCTGTGGCATTGCCCACTATTGCTGGTCTAGTCTGCAATAACACGTTAAAATTCATTAGTTGTCCATGCCTGTTTACGGTTAGCATCACATTATTTCCAACAGACTTGTGTACGTCAATATAATTAATCAAGTCGTCTATGCTTCTAAGGGAATGCCCGTCAATTCCTATTATGATGTCGCCTAAACGTTGACCATTGGATGGTTGATCCTGAGGTGTCCCTTGCAGCCCAGCTTTGTCTGCAGGACTATTTGGTTGAACTGAACCAACAACTACTCCTTTATAATTTCTAGGTAAGCCTGCATTTTGTGCCATATCTGGAGTTATGGCGCCACCGGCAATTCCTAGCCAGGGATGGTTATATGTTCCAGTTCTAATAATTGTCGGAACCTCTTTTAGTATCATCTCTGATGGAACTGCGAATCCTATTCCTGAGAACTCACCAGTAGCTGAATTAATGGCTGTATTGATGCCTATAACCTGTCCTTGCATGTTAAGTAGAGGTCCACCAGAATTTCCT
>NZ_QURE01000002.1 GCF_009898475.1 Nitrososphaera sp. AFS
CAAACCAACTTCGCGAAGTTTTTGAGGTAGATAAGTTTCTGCCAAAAACCTAAATCCATGTTTAAAGAACGCGTCTAGCTCACACTTTTCTCTGCGTTGTATAAAGAGATTCAACTCTTTTTGCCATCGTTTGTCATTCAACCAAGGTTTTTTCTTCATATCATTTGCTCTATTGATATCTTCTTCTGAGGCCTGCAATCGTGCAACTTCCGGGATGTTGTAATCGTAGATATCGGAGAACATCATTCCTAATACTTTACAGTCAGGAGCAACCAATCTATCACTATCATAGCTTAGAGACTCGCTGCCGATTTTATAACGCAACCCAATACCTAACCCCCATGGATCAGCATCTGCAAAGATGACCACAGGTTTTTTCCATTCTTCGTTAAGAGTTTTGACCATCATTCTCGTAGCCCTGTCTGGCTCTCCTGATCCAGTCATTAAAATTGAATTATACTTCTGAATAAATCCCGACTTTCGAATATTGTTCAACACAGTGTCCTTCTCAACTACCATTACAAAGTCGGCATTGACGTTTACGATTTCAACATCTCGGATATTGGTCGGTATCAATTGAGAAGTTGCCCGACTTCCTAAATTGCAATCAATAATATCACCACCGACACGTAAAGTGATCGGACCGGAGATCATACCTTTTGGCTTTGAAGTAACCGAGAATTCTTCACGAGGAACTGCTGTCAATAATTCTATAGCCTTTATTGCGTCATCTGAATTTTCCTGGCTGTTCCAAAATTTTTGTTTGTTTTTTTCGTCGTCACCTATGGATGTTAATGTTGCATAGTACATCCCTCGAATGGTGCTTTCCATCTCTTCATCGAGCAACTTTCGGATTGCGTTTGCCATGACGAGATATTGGGAGAAGGTTGGAATTTTTTTTGCTATCTGGACTTACTTGAACTGTTTTATCGCCTATCGTTAGCATCCTTTTATCCTTAGACCAGATGGTATTGTCATATCCTACTTTTGGAACGTCAAGAACAGGCATTGTTTTATCAACCATAAGGTCATTTGCCACATCTGCCATGAGTAGCTTTATTTTTTTAATAACCTCTCTATGACGCTTGTCTTTTACAGTCATTTACCTTCTTTTTCCTTTTGGTTTATAGAAGACATCCATGGTGGTTTGATCTTTTTTTGGAGCGCTAGATTTTGCTGACCCCTTCAAATGAGTTTTGTCATGCTGCTCTAAACTGTCCATATTTCCCAAACTGGAACCTGGTTTAGGTTTTTTCTCGACCCGTGTATCTGAGTTGTCGGCTTCTTTCTCTATCCTCTGACCTGTGATTTTATCTTGTTTTTCGGTGATACTGGCACCAGCAATTTCGCCTCTGACATGTTTCTCGGCAAGATGTGAAAAAGCCTCAGACAGCCTTCTAGTGTCAACCTTGATTGATTCTGATATAGCAGATACAATCAATGGAATGTAGTGTTTGTAGAGACGCAACCGGCTTTCAGCCTCTTTCATTTTTAGCTCCTTTCGAATCTGAGCGCTTACCTTTCTATACAAATCTGCTAGACAAGCCTTCATATACTTTTTTAAATCACCTTCAGAAGCAATGCTTTCCTTGCCTGCAGTTTTGTAGGGTATTTTGGTCGAACATATATGGAAGAAAATATGCGTCGGCAGCAGTTCTATAGCCTTGCCTGACTTGCTCTCGCCATTTGCAAATTTGTCTTTGACTTCCTTCTTTGAGATTCCCATTTTGTTAATTTCTACGTCAGATACAACATCTCTGGCAACATCAGAGCCTTCATCATATAGTAAGGGAATCTTGTTTGCAAATCTAAATAATTTAAAAGACGTTATGTCTCCCCCATATGCTATCCCACTTTCTACTATTGTAGGACGATTGTTCACCACGCATGTTCGAAAAGAGTATGCTGTTAGCGTAGGCTTTAGTATTTTAACGGCCAATTTTGTTTGAAGCTGGGACTCATTTTCATTCTTATTTGTGACTATAGTATATTCTGATGTCATACCTGCGGTTAAAATTTCCTCTCCTATTGGGCTAAGATGGTCGGTATTAGGGGAGTGGAATCGAGTTTGCTTACACACGTTTACAACTTTGATCAATTCATGCTCATCGTATTTATCCGCAGGTTTTAATGGGATATTGGCTTTTGAAATTATCTCCTTCGCCTTGCCACTTGATAGCTTTTGAAAGGAGTTACAAAGTATCCCGTGAAGTGTTGTCTTTTGTTGCATAGAATTAACTATCGCCTTCTTTAGTGTTTTCAGATCCATATCTGCAGGATGCGGCAAAACCTCTTTAGCAGGCTCAGGCATTATCGTAGTTCTTCTATCAAATGTTAATTCTCCATCATCTGTAAAAAATTTTAAACTTGCATACGGATTTACAATACTTGTATTGCTGACATAATCATAGATCTTATTCTTAGTTATTGGGGAGAGTCTTGCACGTAATACGGCCTCAACTTTGAAGCCTGTATCACCCTTGATTTGGGCCTCCCCATCTTTCGCAACTCTCTTAGTAAGGACAATTGGCTTGTTTGTTCCAATGTCAGTTCTGAGCTCAAAATAATATTCTATTCTTTCGTCAACGGGCTTAGACCAAGCTTTAAGCGGGTGATCAGTATCCTTGGTTGAAAAGGCAGCAATCATCTTTAATCCTACACCGAACAGTCCTCGCTGCTGTTTTTCCACATACTTGGCTGACGTCAAGAAAGAGCATACGGCCACTGGGACTTTATCGGCAGGGATACCTATACCGTTGTCTTCACACGATATAAGCCACAAATCATTTGTTTGATCCAACACCTTTAAGGTAAGGTTAATGTTAGGTAGGATACGGTGCACTTCGCAAGAATCCAATGAATTCTCGATCAATTCTCTCACAGCCATATAGAGAATTCGTTCGCCGGTGAACCCTGCTAGGGCAGAGTTGTCGACAAAAAATTCAGATTCGGCCTTTTTGTCGTACTTGACCTTGCCTTTTCCATTGCTAGGATGGGTAACGATTGCAAGGCCGGCACCACGGCTGGCGGGCTTGGTTTGCACTGCACTGGCAACTTCTACACTGGCTTTGGTCTTCAACCCATGAAGTGTTTCGCGAACTCAATTTAACTTTTTATGTGTTTATGTCTCGTCGCAAAGGTTGATTGGCTGATTGGTTGATTTATTGAATTATATTCACTTGTTTAAGGATGGAACTCCAATCGATATTTCATTAGTCCCGACATTAACTCTTCAGTTAATGCAACAATTAGCTTGTTTATGCAATTCCATAACCTTTTGTCTACAATATTATGCCTATGGTCCTGTCTGGGATTGGTGCAAAATTTAATAGGTATTGTTTACACGTTCGAATTTTGTAATGGATTTAGAGGAGCGACTATCGCTAATTGTAAGAGAACCAACGGAAGAAGTGGTTACCGGACAAGAATTAAGGACACTTCTAGAAACGGTGGTTCGTCCTAAACACTATATCGGCCTAGAAATTTCTGGCATACTACATCTCGGCAGCTTGATTCTGACAGGCTTTAAGATTAACGATCTAATAAAGGCTCAAGTTAAATGCACCGTTTTTTTTTAGCTGACTGGCATACCTACATTAACAATAAGCTTCAAGGAAACTGGGAAAAGATCCAAGAGTTTTCGCAATACTATGCTGATGCATTCAGATTCTTTTGTCCAGGCGTGTCTATAGAACTCGGAAGTGATCTATATCAGAGGACCAATAACTATTGGAACGACTTTGTGAGGTTTAGTAAACAGATTAGTCTCTCTAGGACGATCAGGTCACTGACCATTATGGGCAGAACAGGAAACGAAAAACTAGATCTTGCACAGCTGCTGTATCCGCCTATGCAATCAGTTGATATTAAAGCCCTTGATTTGGACATTGTTCATGCAGGAATGGATCAGAGAAAAATACATATGCTGGTAAGAGAAGTCTTTCCCAAATTTGGTTGGAAGATTCCGGTCTCTGTACATCATCATCTACTACCTGGACTTTCAGAGCCTTCAATGACGGCTTCAAGCAATGATAATGACCATGATAACGCAGAAATCTTCAGTAAGATGAGCAAGAGCAATCCCTCTTCTAGTATTCTAATTCATGATGACGAAAATACCATCACACAGAAAATCATGAAAGGATATTGCCCACCTGCAGTAGTTGAAAATAACCCCATATTGGAATTAATAAGGTATGTTGTATTCCATGACTATAGGGAGTTTGTAGTAGAACGACCTGAAAAATATGGGGGCACTGTGATTTATTCTAACTTCAAGGAGCTTGAAAGAAGTTACATCGAGAATAAGGTTCATCCAATAGATCTGAAAAAAGCAACGGCAGGATATATTAACAGAATTATTGGACCAGTACGTGAGCATTTTAAAGGCAGGGAACCAAAATTATCATAGTATAACAAAATAGCTTCAGGTGCTGCGGGGTCCGATTTGGAAATTAAGTACCACTAATCATATGTACTACACTTCTCAGACAACATCACTACCGAATTCGAAAGCCAAATGGAGATTTATACAGCCTTTTTGACTAATTCGTACTTTGATCTATAGCCTCTTGGGTTTATCATCATGCCATTGTAATCAAATGTAGAAGAGTTGCCAACAATTACTGTCGTGATCATTCCAAGAAGCTCAGAATGCTCAAGCATTTTTTCAAGGGTGGTGATGGCGATAGTCTGGCTTTCTCTGTAGGCACCTTTAACTATCGCGACTGGTGTCTCTGGCTTTCGATATTTTAAGAAGATTTCTCTTGTATCTCTTAGTTGATGAATGCGCTTCTTGCTAGCTGGGTTGTATATCACAGTGACATAGTCTCCTGCCGCAGCAGCTTCCACACGCTTTACAATTATCTCCCATGGGACTAGTAGATCGCTCATACTGACAACAGCAAAGTCAGTCATCAGTGGAGAGCCGACAAGCGCGGCGCAAGAGTTCAATGAAGAAACACCTGGCACACATTCAACAAGTATTCCGTTTTGCCTATCCCATCCTTTTTCAGATAGAATTTCATAAATAAGCCCTATCATACCGTAAATGCCAGGATCACCAGATGACACTAATGCTACTACTCCACCAGCTTCTGCAAATTCTATCGCCTGATTAGCCCTTTCAACTTCTTGGGTCATAGCATATCGATAGACCTGCTTACCATCGATCAAATCTTCTACGAGTGAAACGTAAGTTTCATATCCCACTATAATCTGGCTCTCTTCTATTACTGCTCTGGCCCTTTGAGTCATATGTTCATGGTTGCCAGGACCAACCCCAACAACATATAATTTACCTTTACTTACGGTCAATTCTAGCAGTTACAACAAAATATAATTTATCCTTTTCTTACCTTGCTACGCCAACCTGTCTATCTATCTATCTATATGTCCACCTGCCCACCCACTCAATTATCTATCCGCTCCGTCCTTCACACTTACCTACCGACCTGTCTGTTGGAATTCAATCTAATTGGCAAGACCGAGCTTGAATTCTGAATGCAACGCTCTCACAGTCTTTTCGCAATCATCATCATTGACAACAAAAGCAAGGTTTAGTTCGGAAGAACCCTGCGCAATCATTATGACATTTACGTCGCTGCGTGCTACAGCGCTGAATATCTTTGAAGCTACCCCTTTTATTCCCCTCATTCCTGATCCTACGACCGCAATTATGGCAGCATTTTCCATAACATTTACCTTCTTGATTATTTTTCCAAGGAGGTTGAGCTCTAATGCAGTGGTTGCCCTCTCGAGATCGCTTTTTCTTACTACCATTGAGATACTAGATTCAGAGGGACTCTGAGAGATCATTATGATGTTTACCTTGTTTCGCGCAAGGATCTCAAAGATACGAGAAGCGGTCCCAGGAGAACCGGCCATATCTCCGCCGCTTACATCGATTAGCGACGTTTTACGTATCGCATTTATTGACTTGACGATTTTTTGAGATGACTTTGTGGGGGTCGTAGTAATGATTGAGCCCTCCTGATTAACATTAAGTGCATTGCGAATCCTGATTGGTATGTTCGACTCAATCACTGGATAAAAGGACCTTGGGTGAATATACTTGGCACCGAAAAGGGCCATCTCTAATGCCTCAGCGAATGAAACTTCTTTTAGAACTTGTGCATCGTGAACAATTTTAGGATCAGCTGTCATTAGCCCGTCCACATCGCTCCACAGCCAAACCTCGTCGGCCTGAACGCTCGACGCTATTAACGTGGCAGTGTAGTCTGATCCTCCTCTTCCTATAGTAGTGGTGACGCCATGCTGATCTGCTCCGATAAACCCTGTCACTATAGGGACCACGTTGTTGGCTAACAATGGTGTGATTTTCAATCCAACTCGTAGCTTAGTGGTATCCATCAAAGGTCGAGCATCTCCAAAGTTTGAGTCTGTCAAAATGCCCGCCTCTTTCCCAGTCAGATACTCGGATGGGATGCCAATATCTTGAAGAGCGTATGATACAATGGGAGTGGAAAGACGCTCTCCAAAAGACAGTAAATAATCTAATGTTTTAGGGGTTACCTCCGCCAAAAGAACGATACCTCTTAGAACTTTGTCCAATTCATCTAGTACTTGTGTGATTAGAGACTCTGCATTTTTCATAATGGTCTTACTAATTATCGCATCGCGAAGAATGGCCATATGTGAATCACGAGTGCTTTTCATAAATTCTTCAATAGAAACTCTTTGGCCATTTCGTATACTTCCAGCAACTGAAAGTGTGTCGTCAGTCATTCCTCGGATAGCTGACACTACAGCGACAACCTCGTTCCCCATAGTCCGGTGGGTTTTAATGAGCTGGGCGACTTCCCGGACCTTGTTCGCCGAGTTCACGCCAGTTCCACCAAATTTCATTACTATGCGCATGGCTATTTAGATCACGATTAGAAGAGCAGTTTCCTGTTGAAGCTCTTTGATTTGTTTGAGTATGAAATAGTAATATACAGAAATGCGGGCATTTCCAACACCCTCAGATCTTGCAAGGGCATATTTAGGTATACGTTATTTTCGATACTATTGTACTTTTGGGAACTTTGGGCACCAGTCTAGTATGGTTTTTATTTAAGAGATTGCTTGCTGATTTTGTTTGTCAGCGTCTGAATACAGGCACATTGTCAGAATTGCAGGAAAGGACATCGATGGTAGTAGGAAAATAATTGTTGCCTTGAGTGCAGTTCGAGGAATTGGTCAGAATATGGCTCAGATTTTATTACAATCTCTACGAATAAATCCGAATATAAGGTTGGGATTTCTTACGGAAAAGGAGTTAGTCGATATCGAATTGGCTATTAGGGATCCAGCTAGGGTAGGAATGCCAGATTGGTATCTTAATAGAAGGAAGGACATGGAAACAGGTACTTCAAGGCATCTAATTACTTCCGACTTGGATTTTATGATATCAAATGATGTAGAAAGAGAAAAATCTGTCATGAGTTGGCGGGGCTACAGGCATATGTTTGGACTTCGGGTCCGAGGTCAGTGTACCAGAACAACTGGTCGAAAAGGTGGCGCGGTGGGTGTAAAGAAATTGGCCAGACCAGTCTCAGCTGGACCGGCAGGAGCACCTTCTGCTGCCGCATCAGCAGCTCCATCAGCTGTTTCTGCGCCTGCTCCGAAAGCTAAAGAAACACCTGCTAAGGAGTCTGAAAATAAATAGTAGGGATGGAAAATGGGAGATCCTCGTAAATCAAAAAAGAGCTTCCATCGACCTAGGAGGATATGGACAACAGACCAGCTGAATTCTGAACTTTACACTGTAGGCTCATTTGGGTTACGAAATAAAAGAGAACTTTGGAAAGCTCAGACTGAGATAGCCAGGTTTAGGAATCAAGCTAGGGCACTATTGTCCCTGGCTACCGAGGTTAGATCAGAAAAAGAGACTCGATTACTAAGGGCGCTGAATAGAATGGGGCTAGTAAGTGAATCTGCATCTCTTGATGATATTTTAAATTTGAGGATCGAAAACCTGCTTGAACGAAGGCTTCAAACTATCGTTATGAAAAAGTCAGGTACGAAATCTCCTCACCAAGCTAGGCAGGTTGTAGTCCATGGACATGTAAGCATAGGCGACAGGATTGTAAACCTTCCTGGCTACTTGGTTAAAACTGAAGAGGAGCCCCAGATCACTTTGCACACAAATCTGCCAGGCCCATTAAACCAATCAGCTACTTAAAAGTCAGGGCTTGAATTCAGAGACAATGTCTACGTGATCTATCTTACCATCTGCATTCATGTCAAATCCTTGTACTACCAATGCCCACTCTTCATTAGTTTTATAGCTTTTCAATATCTCTTGGCTATAATTAGTCAATGCCAAAACAGCAGATTTTGTTCCGATTGACCTTACACCTGCTAGAACTATAATTTTCTTCTTGTCATTATAGGGATTTTTTATTTTAGCTATTAATCCTTGATTATCAAGACTATAGGATTTTGAAGAAGACGAGTCTACTAATCCCGACCAGAAATTCTTCTCGTTAAATTTTATTGGCAAATATCTGTTAAACTGTGCAGTTACTATATTTGTGCCAGGACCTCCTATGGATATTAGGTTGTTTTCTTCGATAACCTTTTCTGCTTTGGCGTCGGCATCTAGCTTTACGATAAATTCAGGAGGGATATTACTGATTGTCCCAAGGAAGAAAGCTAGATGTACTGCATAGTGTCCATCTCGTGACGACGACCTATACGGTCCGTGAGGATCTGGGGCTCCCACTATGATTAAGCCACTAAATGCGCCATTCAGGATAAATTCATCAAAAAATTTGTTAGCATATTGTTCACGGGAATTCTGTTGATTTCTGAGTTCTAGCTGCCTTTCTCCCCAATCCATCTCGATACCGAAAGCAGGACTAGAAGATTGGTAAAGTCTAGCAGTCCCACCTCTGACCTGGTGGGTACCAACCTCGGTTAAAGCGCCAATATCAACTAATTTCCGTACGTAGTAGTATGCACTCTGTTCATAGATCTTGAGTTTTTTTGCTACTTCTATTGGATACATGGGACTACTTGATAACAGTCCTAACATTCGCCAAGCTAAAGGATTCGATAGGACTCTGAAGTGTTCCACGTTTTCGAACACAGTTATCTTTTTACCAATGGTTTTTCCATCAGCGACATGAATCAGTGTCTTATCCACAGGCATACATAGCATTAAACCCGACCATTATATAATTATATTTAGCGGTACTATTGAATAGTAGTTAATAAATTCATTCTCGCGCTAGCCACTAGTACGTTTAATCTTAGAATGGTACGTAAAACCGTTGAAAAATGTTAAAAGCAGTTAGATTCAATAAAATTCTGTGTGTTCAATAATAGGCTATGCCAGCCGTTCAAGTGTGGCTCCAGTTTTGGTTGATAGCCTCAAACGAATGGAATATAGAGGATATGATAGCGTGGGCTTAGCCACGATCGATAATGGTAGGATTCTAACACGTAAAGGTGTTGGGAGAGTGTCGGCTGTAAATAGCTCGCTTAACTTAATAACTATGCAGGGACAAGTCGGTATTGGCCACACAAGATGGGCTACTCATGGAGGAGTAACAGAAAAAAATGCTCATCCTCATTACGATTGCGCCGGCGACGTTGCTGTAGTTCATAATGGAATTATAGAAAATTACAAGGACTTGAGGGACGATCTTATCAAGAGCGGCCACAAATTCAAAAGTGACACTGATAGTGAGGTGATAGCGCATCTCCTGGAAAGCTACTCAAGGAAAAATTTGAATATTGCACAAATCGTAAGCAATACATGCAAGAGGCTAAAGGGTTCCTACGCATTTGTAGCCGTTTTTGAGAATGGGACAATTTGTGGCTCCAGATTCGATGAGCCCCTTATAATTGGTCCAGCAGACGAGGGCTATTTTATTTCAAGCGATGTACTTGGATTCCTACCTTATACCGACAAGGCCATATTTCTAGATAACAAGGATATTGCAGTTATTGAGGGCAAGGATTTGAAGCTTTATGATTATGATGGAAACCCCCTTTTTAGGCAGATTACCCAGGTGGCCTGGGAATTGGGATCGATAGACAAGGGAAAATTTACCCACTATACCCTGAAGGAGATCCATGAACAGCCGCTTACAATTATGAAGGCGTCGTCACGGAATGTAGAAAAGTTAAAGCTGTTTTGTGATATCATTCGTAACTCTAGTACATTATATCTAACCGGAAGTGGGACGAGCTATCATTCAGCTCTGGTAGCTAAACATTTGCTTTCAAAGTTTGCAAAAATTAGAGCAGAAACTATCGTGTCAAGCGAGTTTCAATATGATCTCGCTCCTATGGACAGCAGCTCGGTTCTGATTGCTATCTCCCAAAGTGGTGAAACTGCTGACGTGCTGCAGTCTGTAAAGGACGCAAAACAAATGGGCGCAAAAATCCTTTCGATAGTTAACGTTCCTACTTCGTCGCTGGCCAGAATCAGCGACTCGTTTCTCACAATCGATTGTGGCCCTGAGGTGGGAGTGGCCGCAACCAAGAGTTTTACTGGACAACTTTCAGTGCTTTACAGTATAATTGATGAATTATGCAATGGCTGTTTGGGTTATCAGCTAAGCAAACTAGAACTTGTAGACGCCTTAAATGAAGTGCTTGCGTCAGAAGAACAAATAGAGAAAATTGCAGACAGTATCACCGCCTCCAAGGATATCTATATCATGGGAAGATCTATACACTATCCTATCGCCCTGGAGGGTGCACTCAAGATAAAGGAGTTAGCGTATGTTCATGCCGAGGGGATAGCAACGGGAGAATTGAAACATGGCCCTCTTGCTTTAATAGATACGAACAGTGTTGTCATTATAATCAACCCCAAGGATGCAACTTTCCAGGATAATGTTGCAAGCGCACATGAGATAAAGGCAAGGGGAGCCATGATTATAGGTATATCAGATGAACCTGATGACTCGTATGATATGTTTATTAAATTACCGACGGTAGGGAGAATACATTATCCTTTCTTGGAAGTAGTTCCATTGCAGATCTTGGCATATTATTTGGCCCTGAGAAAGAATGCAGATCCAGACTATCCTAGAAATCTGGCAAAATCAGTCACGGTGAAGTGAAGTAGCTGACTGTCCTGCTGATTGGAATTTATTTTTAAAATAGAGAAAAGCTCCGCATCCAGAACGGCATAGAATAGCAAGATCGATTCCTTATCTCCTACTTCCTCCCTCCATTGAGAAGAAAAAACACACTATCAACACATGCATCAGAATTTTATGTCTAGTGCCACTGCTTAATGTGATTTTTGTTTCTTAGGACAAGAAGACTTTTAAAATGCACGAACAGTTGTCAAGATCAATATGTCTTCTACTCCAGAACTAGGGCTTGCCAGCATGTACAGGTTCATAAAAAAATCAGGCGCTGACAGAGTGAGTGACGACGCTGCGTCCGAACTTAGAAGGATTCTTGAAGAGATTGCAGAAAAAATAGCAAGGCAGGCAGTTGAATTATCTGCCCACGCTGGTAGAAAAACGGTGAAATCTGAAGACATCCATCTTGCTTCAAAAAATGTAATGAAGTTCTAATGTCAAAACGCTATTTAATATAGCAAATGTCTAGTCATTGCTTACAATTTGATACTGTAGTTCATAAGCGTTTATCGCAGACATGCCTTTAGATCGGTTGCATGCTTGATGACAAACCATATTAGCGAATGATTGGTTGATTAATGAGAAACCTATATGGTCCTGCTTGACGCTCATATCCATCTGATCGATAATGAATTCTCTGATTATAGGCAACATATTTTCAGAAGCCTAAGAGAATTAAGAATGAAAGCATGTTCAGTCACAGTAGACACTAATTCCTTACAAAAAAGCCTTGAATGCTTTGACGATTCTACACGTGACGTCGTCTTTCTTTTTGCTGGTATACATCCAGAAAATGCTGCAAGTGACGATCTTAATGTCTTTTACGATGTTTTTAATAATAATATTAATTCTATTGACGGTATTGGCGAAATTGGTTTAGATCCTACTTACGAGGACCGGAGTGGAAGTATCTATTCTAAGCAGGTAGAGGTCTTTAATCGGATGCTTTGCCTTGCTGAGAAAATCAGAAAGCCAGTCTCAATACATTCAAGAGGTTCACTTAATCATATTTTGGAAATTCTTAAATCGTACGATTTAATGGGTGTAATGCTCCATTGGTTTGAAGGTAGTATGAAACAACTGGCTATCTCTGATGATATGGATTTGTTCGTTTCATATGGTCCGTCTTTGATATATTCCAAGGAAAAGAAGGCCTTGTTAAGGAAAACCCGCAAAGACAAAATTCTTGTAGAAACTGATGGTCCAGTAAAGTATCGAGGCTGCTTTAATAATTTTCCTTCAATGTCGACTTCTTTCCTGATCAGTGTGGCTAATTGTGTAGCAGTCGCCTTGGGTATGACCTACGAGGAGACAGAGGCATTGTTAGAGAGGAATTCTGAAGGATATTTGAGTAGAAAATTATAATAGCCGCCAAAGTATGTGTAGATAATTAGGCTGGGTCTTGTTTTTCCCAAAATGAGCATTGTTGCTATTTTATTTGCCAAAATTAATTTAGTATTTGGCAGAATTGGAAACAGATTAGACTGTCATGATATTGACATTGCAAATATTTGAAATCAAAAGCTTGAGTGTTCGAATTGGCTGATACAGAATTGAGAAATTGAAGATTCCAAGGAGAAAATAATCGTACAAACCAGTATTTGTGACAAAGCCTCATTGCGATGAAAGTAATTCGATTCATTCAATACATATTTAGCAATAGCCAATAATGTTGCTTATCAAAGAATATAGGCAAGTTCATGGCATATTTTTTTGACTGCCCGTGTCTGTAGATTTCAAAACAATGATAGAGTCATTACTCAAACAGAAACCAGACGTGAGCTTTGAACAGGTGAGGGATTTAATTGACGAAAAGAAACGTAAGATAGGTGCTGGGTATCTCACGGATCAGGGTGCTTTATTTCTAGTAGCTGCGGATTTGGGTGTTTCCCTTGGAAGCACAAGCCACACTGACGGTTCAATTAAGAACCTGTATATAGGAGCAAAAGATGTGACCATTTCTGGCCGTGTTATGAACGTCTATCCTTCACGCAACTTCATTAGGAAAGATACCAAAGAAGAAGTTAAAAGCAGAACATTGACCATATACGACAGCGAGGCAACTATTCGCGTTAGGATTTGGGACGACCGTCCCAGCAGCGCTGGTGATTTAAGCTTAACTCCTGGAGACCTGGTAAAAATTTCTCGAGGCAATGTGAAATCCGGCTTGGACAATAAGCCTGTGATAAACTTGTCGTCAACTTCTCAAATAGAAATCCTTCCGGAGGATAACTCCTCAATCCCGAAGATTGATTCTATTACCATATCCGTTGAAGAGCTGAATGAAACTATGCAAAATGCAGTAATTGCTGGCTGTGTTAGTAACCCAAGAATATCTCAGTTCACTAATTCTAGAGGCGAGAATACAAAGTTACTGCAATTCCAGCTTTCTAACGACTCAAGAGATAGAGAAATAAGGACTGTTATCTGGAACGTAGACGAAACTAAGATCCCGAAAATCTTCGAGTCAGACTCTAAGGTCAGACTGATAGGGGTTAAGGTGAAACAAGGAAATCCACAATACAGTAGCGGAGACCTGGAGATACACGGGGATGAAGGCACAATTCTAGAGTTCTCGGGCGCCAAAATGGATATTGATATCAAGAGTCTGAGAGTGCTGTCGTCAGGCAGCGAAACAGGCAGGGGCAACACTGCTTTTTTGGCAGTTGACAGTACTGGGAATTTTGTACGCCTAGCTGTTGATAGCGCCTTGATAAACGAGCCATTGCATCCAGATACCATGATAGAATGCGTGCCCAGCAGAATATTTGGAAATTCCTTTATTCTTAATAAGGAAGACTCTTATGTTCGAGTAATCGAAGATGACGAATCATTCCCAAAAAGCTCATCGCTTGAGTCAAAGATCAAAGATGTCAAGATATCTGATTCACCTTATATTTTAGAGGTTATTGTGTTGCAGTCCCCGAATTCTACTGACGTTACTACCAAAAACGGTGAGGTAGTTAGTGTTAGCGATACACTAATCGGAGACGATACAGGTGAGATTCGGCTCGTAGGCTGGAGACAACACAGCGCAGAGGTCAGAAATCTTGTTGTAGGTGATCGAGTAAGAATACTAGGGGCATCAGCAACTCGGGGGTTGTCGGGACAAACGGAGCTTACTTTAAGGGCTGAATCTTCGTTGATAACCATTAAGTAGCAAAAAGTTCCTCTTGTACTGGGTTACTTCAGTCATTCCAAAAGCCCCTAGTCATTACGTACTGCCTTTCGGCCTCGTATATACTCTTGTAGATTTGTTCGTCGTCGATGTAGTTCCGCAGTATCCTTGCAGCGCCATCTGCGCCAATACCGTAACCTGACAAAACTATTAGTGCAGTCTTTCCAAAATTATTGATCAGTGAAGCAACTTTCCATGCACGATCAAAACGGTGTTCTTCTTCAGACCGTAATTTTTTGCCCTTGAGTTTGTTAGAGATAATGGTTGTCAATTCGTTATCTGACCAAAATGTTGCCGTGATCAATCGAGATTTGCAAATCGGGCAAAACAACTTTTCAGGCACATCCATAGTTTGGAAGGTTCTCTCCCATTTTGCGCATCGGATACAAATTAGCCTATGTTTGGTTTTCTCCAATCTCTCCTTGACTAGATCTATGATCCCTTTCTCCACACTTAATGGATTTGAGGAGAATTTTGTACTATGTTCAAGAATCGGCTGGGCCAAATCGGAGAAATCAGTTACTTCATTCCACTGAATATTAGAATGCCCTTCCCGTATGCTCTGAAAAGCCGCTTCAGTGCCTCTAACGTCAAATTTATCGTGCAATAGTTCTCTGATTGACTCCTTGCTAAGGGGAGTTTTGGAGTACCTTTCGTACAACAAGCGAGCCACCCTTTTGTCGTAAAGCGCATCCTTTGGAACCATCCCGAACCTTTTTGCCACTGCCCAGACCTTCCAATTCATGATTTGAGTGCCAGCGAATGACGCAATAATGACCGATTCATAATCAAAAGAGTCTTTGAAGGCGTTCTCGATATGCAATTTTCCTATTCTCGCGTTTGATGTTAGCATAATTCGGTATGGATCAGACCTAGTTTCGACGATGTAGCCCAGTTGTGAGGATAGGATAGCGGACAGAAGATATGCTATGGTGCTATTGATCTTGGTGCCAAACATGGAGTGAACCACTAGAGTATTTTTAGCAATGTTACTTTCTACTACAATGTTGGTACTGTCTGGTACAATACTCATTTGGCAAATGCTCTTTTGAAGTGAAGAGCCGGAAATTTTTAATAGTCCCTTAGCCACTTGTTGCCTCAAAACGCCAACCTCCCTTGCTGTCGCTTTATCTACGGGGATCATCTCCCCTACCCAATATGGGATGTTTATTGCGACGCCTCTAAGAGGCTCGACGTTTACAATCATCCTCTTTTCGTCAATAGATATAATTCTCCATTGTGAACCCTTGAGAACGAAAACGTTACCTACCTCAGCGTAGTCTTCGACAAATTGCTGATCTAACGTCCCTACTTTCCGTTTGCTGATGATGTCAGTGACCTCGAACTTCATGACATGGGGAATCATTGAGAGGTTATCAAAATAGTATCGGTAAGCTTTTAGACGTCGACGAAACGTACGGGTTTCTCTGTCGTATTTGACGATGCCGCTGTTATCGAGTATTTCAAGGCAGCTCACTACATCTTCAATACTTGTCTGACTGAAAGGGTAAGCCCTTCTGATAAGATTAAATGCATCCGACAAACCGATCACACCTTTGGTTTGAAGACACATCCCAACAACATGATGTGCAATAACATCTAGAGCATTCGCGTGCATCGATTGTTCCTCAATGGATCCTCCCTTCATTCTACGAATTATCGCTAAAGCTTCTAGGTAATCATCAGGATTATTTGTGACTATCAATCCTTTGGCTTGTGAAGCTTGCTTGTGTCTGCTTCGACCAAGTCTTTGTACTAGCTTTGAAACTTGTCTAGGAGAGCCATAATGTATGACAAAATCAATAGAACCAATATCCAGGCCAAGCTCCAACGAAGACGTGCAAACAATCACACCGGCCTCTCCAATCCTAAGTTTTTGTTCAGTTTCCTGTCTCATGTCTCTTGAAAGAGATCCATGATGGACGTCAACGTTAACTAGACTCTGATTTCGAAGTACAGTCGCCAGATACTCGGCCTCATCTCTAGTATTTGTAAACAGCAGTATGGAACCAACAATCTTGTTTTTTACTAAATAACTTGTAATGAACTCTGACACTTTAGGAAAAGACCCATTCACATACTCCAGGGCGATGTCATAATCCCTGCCAGATCTATCTACCAGGACGGCGTGTTTTCTGTTGGTGCCGGAAATAAATTTTCCAGATTCTGGTAAATTTCCGATGGTAGCAGACAAACCTATCCTAGTAACGTGCTTTGAGCTGTTTGATTGTAACCTCTCTAGCCCTATGCTCAGATGGGCGCCTCTTTCGTTAGAGACAAGCTCGTGAACCTCATCAATTATTATCCATTCTAATGTGTCTAGGGCCAGAAGCATTTTTTCACTGGAGAGAATAACCCCTAATGATTCCGGCGTTGTAATTAGGATATCTGGTGGTGAGTCTAGGATCTTTCTCCTGGCCTTGGTTGAGGTGTCACCATGCCTTATTTCTACTCTCAATCCATCAGATTCTGCGTAACTGACAATTCTCCTAAAAACGTCGTTGTTCAAGGCCCGTAATGGTGTAATGTATACTGCGTGGATTTTGCCTTCTACCCTTGCTTCATTGCATACCATGCTCACGACAGGCATAACTGCAGATTCCGTTTTACCTGAACCAGTGGGCGCAACTAGCAGACAGCTAATTCTCCTTGCTATCACCGGTATTGATTTCTGCTGGATTCTGGTAAGTGAATCAAAGCCTTCTTTTCTGAACTTTTCTATTATAAGGCGATCTATTGCAACATTATGTTTCAATGTCCGTTTTAGTTCCTGACCCTGGTGGCTGTTTTTGAGTTTGAGGTTGCTGACGTTTCGATTTGCCGCTAGACCTTTCGTAGACGATTGCCCCAATTAGGCCTACCACAAAAAGTCCGACAGACATCCAAACATATGTATCGAAATTCGCTATCGGACCAACTACCATAAAGGCTCAAGTGATCTTGCTCAATAAATACATATATTTTTTCGGGAACTCGATGTTTGCGAGGGATCCAGCGATCGATGTCCTTTTGTTTATTTTACTATAAAATCAAGGTCCTCAGAATCGCCAATTAGCAACACAATTGCTGCTTACAACTTTGTCTAGTATTGTGCATGGGTTCATGCAGAGGAGATCAATCACACCAGCCTCTCTTAAAACGGCGTGGAATATTACGATTAGGATAATAATAGGTCCTATACATCTTAAATTGTTGTAACAAAATTAGAGCCGTCCAAAGGAATTAACGTATGTTCTGCCTGAGTTACGATCTTGCCATTGCCCTCTACCAGAATTGGATATGCGTGAAGATTCCTTCTCCTTAGCAGTATTTCAGTCAACGTGCGAGCCTTTGGTTCTTCATAAAATTCTGTAATCCATCTGATAGCAAATGGCAATGTTCTAAATCGAGCCCACAATTGATCCAATAACAAATCTGCTTCTTGGTACTTTGATGGCTTACGAGAAGCTATACCAAAAATATTGCGCACTTTGCCCTCGTAAACTATTCCGTCGCCATCTTTCGTAGTGGCAAATGGCTCAATTGCATATGCCTGATTTGCTGACAACTTGAAGGAAGGACCGATCGTTTTGATATTGGGTATTGATTTACCAGCATGAATAGTATATCGTTCTAAGGAATGGCCGCTCAGATTCTTGATAGGTTTGTAACCCATTTTCAATATCGTGTTTTCTATAACAGCTCCTATGTCGCTAGCCTTAGATTCGGCATTGGCTTTCTTTATTGCTTCACTTAGCGCTAACTCTGCAACTCTTACTAAATCATTATACTTGTTATCGTATGATATCGTAACGGCAGTATCTGCAATATAACCTTCAACCTGTACTCCTATGTCAATTTTCAAAACATCTGTGTCCTTTACTTCGATTGGATCGTTAGGTTCAGCAGTATAGTGTGCGGCAACCTCATTTAAGCTGACATTGACTGGAAAAGCAGGAGCTCCTCCTAACTTGCTAATCTCACTTTCTATTGACTCGCATATGTGTGAAACCGTAGTTCCCACGTAGTACTTTTTCCTTGCATTCTCACGGACATGGGACGCTATCTTTCCTGCTTTTTCATAAGAGGCGTTATAGGTCATGCGTCAAAACGTTGATAAGAAAAATGGTATATAGAGCTATTGCCACCAAGAACGTTAAAATACTGTCAAGCCTTCCGCATTTTCAATAGACCATTTTTCCATTGGGGTCGTTGTCTAGCTTGGTATGATTCCAGCCTTGGGCGCTGGAGGCCGTCGGTTCAAATCCGGCCGACCCCACATTTCATAATAAGTAAATATTAGGATCCGCTAAATTGAAGTAGATAGTGCAAATAATAAGGATAGAAGATAATACGTTTAAACGTCTCTCTTCTGTGTTGGAGGAGGCGATGCATAATAGAAGAAAGGATTTGAATTTCGATGATTTGTTGAACGAGTTGATAGATGTATACCAAGAGAGTGTTTGGGGCAGTATTGGCGGCCAAATTGGTGGTGGCTGAACGCATGTCAAATTGTCATAAGATATCACATGAAGCACAAAGCATTATCGAGATTAGAATCTGACGGAAAACTCAATTGAATTGGTCAATTCAAATCTTGCTCTCTTGCCCGCATGCCTTCTAATGGATGCCCTGTCTTTCAATCACTAATGTTTGTCAAGCCATTGGTTGATTATGGACATACTCTCTGGGAGATAAAAAATCTATACTTAATCATGCCAAGGAACAACTGGAATGGGTCGTAAATTGAAATTTACACAATAGCATATCATGAATTAAATGGATATTTCATTGGGTTCTTCGTCCATTCGCCACTCTCGTAGTGCTGTGACAAGCTGGACACTTAGCCCATCGGTGACCGCCAAAATATTCCCATTCATAAGAGCACGATTGATAGCTGCACCTGATCCTGATTCCCTTTGGGTGACCCCTTGTTCTGGTCTCCTGCAGGGGTTTGCGAGATCTGCGCGCCGTGCGTGGAAGCAGCCGGAAGGTACGATTATTCAACGTGGCAAATTTTACCATTGTTTGATATAATTATATTTTGATCTAACTACGTACTGGCAGTATTACTTGTTTTGCAGCTTCGATAGTTTTAAAAGTATATGAGAGCGCACAGAACCCATGGCAAGAACATTTTCAAATCAAACGTTGAAGGTCGGAGAACAAGCTCCAGATTTCAAACTGAGAGGTGTTGATAATAACTTTTATTCTTTGACAAAGGGAAGTGACTGTGTTCTGATAGTTTTCATGTGCAACCATTGCCCCTACGTAAAGGCACGCGTAAGGGATATCAATGGATTGCGACAAAAGTTTACATCTAAACAGCTCCAAATAATTGGAATAAATAGCAACGACCCAGATTATGATGGAGAAGGGTTCGACAATATGGTTGTTTTCGCAAGTGAAAATGAGCTAAATTTTCCGTATTTGATTGACGAAACTCAAGAAGTTGCAAGAATGTACGGAGCAAGCTGCACCCCCGATCCATTTCTTCTTGACTCTCAGCTAAGACTTGCTTTTCACGGCAAAATCAATGATGCAACTGAGCCTGAGATGCAGCCAAATGACCATATAATGGAGAAGAATATAAGAAAACTATTAAATGGCGAGAAGATCGAGAAAGATTTTGATCCTTCAGTGGGATGCTCCATAAAATGGAGAAATTAGACTGATAGGCAGGCAGGCAGCCAGGCAGATAGACAAGCGGACGTTGCTGTAGCGAACTTGTTTTGATCCACCATCTATAATAACAATGAAGCAAAACTCCTGCGACCTTCTAATAACTGATGCAAAAATAGTAGTTCCAAAAGTAGGAATAGTTGAGAGTAATATAATGATCGAGGGCGGGAGAGTGAAAGCGTTTCAGCGTTCACTCGATAGTATACAAGCCTCCAAAAGGATCAATGCTCAAGGAAAATATGTTCTACCAGGAGTTATAGATCCTCATGTTCACTATGGGGTTTACACACCCATTGAAGAGGCAGCAAAAACGGAATCTAGATCTGCTGCTATCGGAGGTGTAACAACTATGATGCGGATGCTCAGGCTGTATACATCTTACCACGACATCAGAGAGCAAATGGATTGGGGACGATCTTCGCACTTTGTAGATTATTCAATTCACCCATCTATTCTTAAAAGGGACCAAATACAAGATATCCGGTATTTAAAAAAGGAACTTGGGATTGGTTCGGTTAAAATTTACACTAATTTGGATAAAGATGTTGGCCGCATATTAGTTGACTTAGAACCTGGCACCCATGACCTGGTGGAAAGACAGGTAAATATTGATGATCAAATGGTCTCTGACATTATTAGAGAGGCTTCAACTCAGGGATCTATTGTACTGATTCATGCTGAGGATCCAGAGGTTTGTTCTCGAATTGAAAAGAAAAACAGGACGTTGACTGGACCGTTCAGAACAAAAGCTGATCTAAAGATTTGGTCAGAATGTCGCCCGCCTAGATCTGAAGTGAGGGCCATAAATAAGACAGGTATGCTTGCTAGGAAATATGGATCAAAGCTATATTTCGTGCACATCGGATCTAGATTAGCTCTAGACTCAATTTTGAGAGAAAGGGAAAAAGGCAACTCGAATATATATACTGAGACTTGCCCGCACTATTTGACTCACACTGATGAGTTTCCTCACCTTATAGGCAAGGTAGTGCCTCCTCTAAGAACTAAGGAAGATACTCAATCTATATGGTCTGGTTTGGTGAACGGTGTTATTGATACAGTTGGTTCAGATCACGTAGCAAATAAGCTATCGATCAAACTGGGTGGTGGAGATTTGTGGTCAGCGAAAGCGGGATTCCCCGGAACAGCCACATTGCTTCCAGTGATGTTGAGTAAAGGCGTTAATGAAGGAAGAATAAGTCTTGAAAGAGTTGTTGAGGTGACTAGCTATAATGCTGCGAAAATTTTCGGATTGTACCCGCGAAAGGGTACGATTGAAAGATGGGCTGATGCTGACCTTGTGATAGTAGACCTGAATTTGACCCAAAAAGTTACGCCTGAAGTTCTCCAATCGTACTCCGATTATTCGATTTATGATAGATGGGAGCTTCAAGGCTGGCCGATCTGTACAATAGTCAGGGGAAGAGTAATTATGGAGAATGGACAAGTAGACAAAAATGCCTGTGGGCACGGGAAGTTTATCCACCAGGCCTGCTAAACCATGCTATGCTTAATCATTTGGGTGATTCATTTCTTTCCTGGTTGGAATAACTCAAACGAACCATCCTCTTTGACCTTGTAGTATTCATCAGCTCTACGGAACAGCCCAACTTCGGATATACCGGGAATCGACCTAAGTTCAATTTCGGTATGAATAGGATCTTCAATTGATTCAAATAAAGTATCTAAAATGATGTTACCGTTTTCAGTAATGTAGGGATATCCATTTTCTGCTTTGCGCAATAGAGGCCTTCCTCCAAGCATCTCTAATTTCTGTTGGATTATTGATCTTGCAAGTTTATGAACTTCGATAGGAATCGATCGGGTGAAATGCTCAACATATTTGGTAAAGTCAGCTAGGATCACTACTTTGTTTGCAGCTGACATCAGCAACTTCTCTCTGAGTAAAGCACCTCCACCTCCCTTAATCATATTAAAATTCGAATCAATCTGGTCTGCCCCATCGAAGACGACATCAACTGCATTTAGTTTGCTTAGATCGACTGTTTCGAGTCCTGCATTTTCAGCTTCAATCTCAATCTGTAAAGAAGTTGTTACAAAACAGATCGACGATTTAGATGGTAGATTCGTTAGTTCTTTCACAAATGCTGCCATAGTACTTCCACTGCCCAGACCTACAATTTTGGCTCGGGATAAATTGCGAGCTATTGCATGTGTTAAACAACCATGCATAGTAGGCTTGGATGGCATTGTTGAGGTTAAATCCCATAACAAACTGACAATATGGATTTATATTTCTTGGGCGCCTGGACTTGCTATTTGTGCTAAGTTTTTGCTCTCTACCATTTAACTTGGGTTGGATCTTACGATTGAAGAAACTGCGTCTCTGCTAACCCTGCGAATGTCCATTGTAATGTTATTATCATTTTTGTTATCTTGAATAGTCTTTAGAGGATATGACGTCACACGGTCACCTTCAGTACTGGTTTTTGGTTCCAGCTGACTTGACTGGCTCAAAAGCTCATAATCTATGTCCACATTTTCAAGCCTATTTAAAGCCTGTAAGATCTCTTGCTGGACGTCTTTAACATTCGTGTCCTCGGATTTATTCTCAGTAAACTCGGCCATAGGGTCCCTTGCTTCGATCGGTTTTGAAAAGGGTTTCTTTTCTTGGTATTGTGGGATCGAATCACGCTGTCGTTCTTCGGCCGAGTGATCCATGGACAAGCCATACTTTTGTGACATCTCGCTCAGCCTTCCATCCAACGATGTGATCTTGGCTTCAATTAGGGAAACCAGTTTATTTCGGGCCTCTGAGAGCTCAGTAAATTCTACCGATAATTGCAACTCATCAATTCTTTTATTTATATTATCTAATTGAGATTTATACTTGGTCACCAAATGATCGCGTTCCTGGCTCCTGCCATTGCCCTGTGCGAATTCATAAGCGCTCGTTATTGAATGAGATAAAATACTTTTTTCGAATTCCAAAGATTCAATTTCTGATTTGGCTGTTTCTAGCTGCTTAGGAGATGTATTCTGTGGCTGTTCTTGATAGGTCAGTCTACGGCTCAGCAGAAATAAAGTAAAAATTGCACCGCCCAAAGCGACGCAAACTATCACAAGGATCTCCACGAACAAATGCTTAAGTCTATCTAAATTACTTTATAGTTAAATTTTTCTAAAATTCAGCCCTTCCAAATTTACTTTTCCTAATTCAGAGCGAGTTACAAAAGATCATATGACTCGCCGCTTGATCCAGTTGTATTTTCTCATCTTGGCATCTGGAAACCCACATTTGGCGCATTCCCTTCCACGCTTATGAAAGGAATTATGACCACATCTTCTGCATCGGATATGTGTCCTTTTTCTTGTGAAATTTCCCATAGAGGTAGTGCCTTTAGTCACCTTCGATCACCCGTAATGCATTAAGTTGGAGGAGGGGATATAATTACAACATTGTCTCCTCTAACTACTATCGTTCCAAGGTCATTGGATTGACCACCATCAAGTATCTCAACTGATTCTTCAAGTAGCAAATTCATATGCTGATCGAATCCATGAAGGCTTCCTCGGATGACCTTCCCGCCCTTCAATTTGATAAGCACGACTTTACCAAGACTTTCATCCAAAACTTTTACTGCCATGTCTACCGACAAGAATAATGTCTACCTAATGGTATGGCATATTGTAGGCATATATTAAAATTTCATTGCCGGGATAATTCTGAAATTAGTTGGACAAGGTTGGTGACTATCTCTCTTAGCAGTCTATTACCTTTGATTTTGCTCGCGCTCCGCGGTTGGCCCCATACTCCGTTGCCAGTCAATATGGGAAATGAGCCAGGCACATTAGTCAACGTAGAATATGCAATCCTGGACTTTGACAGCTTTCTGGAATTTGGCTCTGCCTTTTCCATTTTAACGAGGTCAGGGCATATAGCTAGTACTAACGATGTTTCTACTTCTCCAGCATGGTCCAATTTCTTGTGCATTCCGTTCCAGTAATTAATTGCAAATATGTTGGTATCAGAACGCATAGAGTTGTTGACATTCTGCGAAATATACTGTAAGACGCCAGTGTTCCCGTGATGGCCGTTTATGAATACAATTTCTTTTATCCCTTGAGAGGATAAAGAAATGCAAACCTCACATAATACTCTTGACAGGGTTGAATTCTTTAGAGATACATTGAACATGGGCTGGTGTTCAAATGATACCGCATATGAAATGACCGGCAAAACAAAGCATCCAAGCTCATTAGCTACGAGTGTAGCAATCCGTTCAGAAATTAGAGAATCAGTAGATATTGGAAGATGTGCGCCGTGCTGTTCAAGAGAGCCAACAGGCACTATGGCCCTATTTATTTTCTTAATTAGGCTTGTGAATTTAGTGTGAGTAATATTGTAAATTTGAATAGCCATTATCTATCACTACGTATTGAATCAGCTCTTTAAGCGCATTGCCGTATGTTTGTATTCCTTGACCGGTCAAGTGGCGTTGCTTCTCTTACACATTGTTGTTGTCAAGAACATGTACTCTACCCCAATACACTTCTAACCTCCTCTCAAGATACAACTTTGTCGCTTTGAGCAACGTTTCTGCTTCCAAAGATTGCCCCCTTTCTCGTATTGTATCCAATGTATCTTGTTCATTCACTCTAAAGGAATCCTGATATATGATTGGTCCTTGGTCCAGATCTTCTGTAACGAAGTGTGCGGTACATCCAACTATTTTAGCACCTCGTTCATAAGCCTGAACATAAGCATATGCGCCAGGGAAGGCAGGCAAAAGTGATGGATGGATGTTAATAATCCTGTGAGGGTACCGCCATACAAAATTTGGACTTAGCACTCGCATATATCGCGCCAGAATAATTAGGTCTATATCATACTGGTCGGTGAGTTTCAAAATCTTGGCTTCGGTAGATAGAGGGTCTTGCTTGTCATCAATACCATAGAAAGGTATTCCCCTTGCTTTTGCTTGGTCTTCAAGTATCTGATCACTGCCTATGATTACCGGAATATTACAACTGATTAGGCCTTGCTCTTTGGCTTCTAGAAGCTTGGTTAAGCAGTTTGGTTGTTTGCTTACCAAAATTGCTACATTCCTTAGTCTATTTGGATCATCATAGTGCACCTTTATTTCCATTCCTAACTTGTTTGATAAAGAACGCATTCCGCCGTCAATTTCATTTCGATCAACCGTTTGATAAGAAGCCTCAAGGTGCATTCCGAATAGTCCTCTAACTACATTTTGGTTAACCTGCTCTATGTTCCCCCCAGTTTTAAAAATGAGATTCGTAATATCCGCAACAACTCCTCCACGATCTTTTCCAACAACTGTAACTTCGATAAGGGTTCTAGGTTTAACCATGCTATATTTTCAGACTCGAATTTTCTCTCTCAAACAAACCTTTAAATTTCTAACTGCTCAAAAAGTGACATTTGACGCCAGGTTTCTGGAGCTGCTAATTAATATGTACAAACCGTCTTTTGAAAAATTGATCAGGTCTTCAGAATAGCGCAGGACAATTGATACATGAAGCAGCGGGAAAAAAGTAACAAGTACTACGATTATAATAAGCCTATTGCCAGATGTGTCATTTGCTATACCATTTCTGGATGGCACTGTTCTGAATGTAATAATGATTTTTGTCAATCTCATTTTCAATCGCACAAAGGTAAGAGTGGTTGTAGTTTTGATTGAACGTTAAATTAGTCATTTATAATCTGTTTGTGGCTGAAATGGCTTCTTGTATGTCGACTGATCCTTTGTGAGATGCAAAATACAATGAATATTTCAATCGTATCGTTCATGATTAATCAGATTTCAACCTTGTTCACAAAATGAGTAAGGCTGAAATCGAATGCTATGCATAAATCAACATGTAGGAATATTATATCTGTCGCATTGAGCCTTCAAGAAAATGCGGGGGGTGGGAGTTGAACCCACGAATTCCTAAGAAACAGGGTTCTAGGAACAAGGTTTGAAGCCTGCTCATTCTAAGCATCGCACTTCAAGTATTAAGTCCTGCGCCGTTGGCCAGGCTTGGCAACCCCCGCACAATAACCCCACAAACAGCCAGCAATTTATCTATTATTCTGTCTGTCTGTCTGTCTGTAATACTATACTAATAACCTATCATGATTCAAACGTGTTTACTCTTAGAATCGGTCATGTAAATAAATTAGGAATCGCTGGTCCATGACAACATATTGAGAACTTCGCACTTTACAGAATTAATTGTCAATAATCGACCTTAGCTTTGGTATTAAGTTGGATATTGTCACCGGTTTCTTGATGAAGTGTTTTACATCAATAGACGGCAAGACCTTGTTAAATTCTTCTTTGGTAATTTCGAATGCAGTTATAAATGCAATTTTCATAGATGGATTCTTCTGTTTTATTCGTCTATACAACTCAAAACCATTCATTTTTGGCATTCTTATGTCTGTGAGGACTAGTTTATAGTAATCAGCCGGATGACTGCAAAAATTGTCCAAAGCTGTCTCACTGTCAAAAAATGCATCCACACTGAAAGTAATTCCGTGATCTCCGGTTTCTAGATCCCTTTTGATAATCCGTAATATGTCTCTTTCATCATCGACAACCATTATCCTCGGAGGCTGATTCCTCTCGGATTGATTGTCGAGCATATTTATTTTTCAAAAAATCTCATATATATAACTATCATGGTTATGATATCGTTAAATTTCCATTTTTCCTGCTGAAAAATGCAGTTATCAGTTGGGTTATTCTTGCTCTCAGTCATTGAAAAAACCAATGCTTGCTGAATCTCCCTTTGTTCAAATGGAAAGGTAACCTTGTTACTAATTCAGAGTGTATCATATTTTCAGTCAATAGTGCCCGACGTTACAAAAAATAAGAGTCTGGTTTCTCGGCAAGGGAAGCTAATGAAATAAGCTAGAAAAATATTTACAATAATAATAAATTATCCGCTCAGATATTCTGTTCGAATCTATGATTTCTGGGACAAAGTTATTTGGCACAAATGGTGTACGTGGAGTTTTCGGAAGGGATCTTACTCTTGACCTTGTTATTGATCTTTCATACTCTCTTGCCACTTTTTATAGGACTGGACCTATTGTCGTGGGACGTGACGGTAGAAATTCTAGTCAAATAGTTTCACAAGTTGTCATTTCATCGTTGAATTCAGCGGGCCTGGAAGTTGCGAATGCGGGTCTTATTCCAACTCCTTGCCTACAGTTTGCCGCGAAACGACTCGGGTACAACGGAGGGATCATGATAACTGCTTCTCACAACCCCGGTGAGTTTAATGGGATCAAACCATCAGCTGCTGACGGCGTAGAAATTTCGAGAGAGGACGAATCTACAGTCGAGTCAATCTATTTCTCAAAGCAATTTTCGAAAATAGACGGTACCTGTAGCGAGTTCCACGATGATCGTATAATAAGTTCGTACATTGATAAAGTCATCGAGCTCATAGATATTGAGAAGATTCAAAAACGACGCTTTGTTATCGCCATAGACCCAGGCAACGGCGTACAGACGACTGTCGCGCCGGTACTAGCCAAAAGATTAGGGTGCAGGGTTGTCACCGCGAATAGCACAATAGATGGCACCTTCCCAGCTAGGGGATCTGAACCTTTGCTAGATAATCTCAACACTCTTTCCTGCATTGTGAAGGGTACAAAAGCAGATATTGGAGTCGCATATGATGGCGATGGAGATCGCAGTATTTTTTGCGATGAAAAAGGAGTGATACATCCTGGTGATAAAACAGCTGCCAGTATCGTTGGTTATTTATTGAGAACTAAGCACAGGGGAGCCAATGTAGTATGTCCTATAAATACCACTATGGCTGTGTCAAAGGTTGTCGACGAGGCCGGGTCAAAGGTTATTCACACCAAGATCGGAAGTGTTGAAGTTTCAAGGGAGATGATCAAAACCAAAACAATCGTTGGATTGGAAGAAAACGGTGGTTTCATGTATGGTAAACTAAATGAAGTCAGAGATGGCGTAATGACAACTGCCCTGGTCCTTGATATGCTGGCCTCCGAGAACCAAACACTCTCCGGTTTACTTGCCTCACTGCCAAAAGTATTCCAGTACAAGGCCAAGTTCAAGTGTGATAAATCTACTGCTTTAAAGGTTGTGCGAGTATGCATGGAACATGGCAGCTTCCGCGAACTTCAAACACTTGATGGTGCAAAGATATGGATCGATAGTGAAACCTGGATCATGGTAAGACCGAGCGGTACGGAACCATTGGTTAGGATGTACGCAGAGTCTAGTGATAAGATGCTCTTGGATTCGAAAGTGAGAGAATATCGAAGATTGATCGAATCCACTATCAAAAAATGCCAGCCTTTCGAAAATAGACAACATTTTTAATACTCCTCTAATCCTCATAGAGAGGACTAAGATGATCCCGATGGGTGATATTTAGGACATGAGTAAGCCTTATTATGTGAAATTTGAAACACCAAAAGACCTAGTTAATGCGGTTTATGAAGCGGTACGAACTGCAAAGCAAAGTGGTAAAGTCAGAAAGGGGACCAATGAGACTACGAAGGCAATTGAACGTGGTAGCAGCAGGTTGGTTGTAATAGCAGAGGATGTTGAACCCCCAGAAGTTGTTGCCCACTTGCCGATTCTCTGTGAGGAAAGAAATGCTGCATACATATTTGTGCCAAGCAAGCAGCAACTTGGCGCGTCTCTGGGTATAGAAGTAGGATCTGCGGCCGCCACGATATTGGATGCAGGAGATGGACAACATATTCTAGAGCAGGTAGTGAGTTCTATTGAGTCCATTAAAACAAAAAAGGGCTAGTCGTTAGATGAGCAAAACATCTGAAGAAAAAGTCATTCCTGCTGAAGTAATTCAAATCGTAGGTAGAACGGGCATAGCCGGTGAGGTTATTCAGGTGAGGGTTAGAGTGTTGGAAGGAAAAGATAAAGGACGAATATTGACTAGAAATGTCAAGGGTTCTATTAGGATGAACGATATCTTGATGTTAAGAGAGACTGAGAGGGAAGCTCGAAAGATAAAGTGATCATTGTGATCGGTGTGAGTATGCAATATGAGCAAGAGCACTGCCTCAATTCGTGATTGCTTCTTCTGTGGTAAACACGTACCCACAGGACATGGAACGATGCTTGTCAAGAATGATGGCTCTATTCAATGGACATGTTCCAATAAATGTAAAAAGAATCTTCGTAAGCTAAGACGCGACCCAAGGAGATTCAAATGGACAGAAAAGTACGTGAAAGGCGGCGTCAGAGTCAAAAAATGAAACTATGATGACAGAACAAACTCTAATTGTTATCAAGCCTGATGGGGTGAAACGACATCTATGTGGTATGATACTTTCTCGATTTGAGCAGAAAGGATTTGATATAAATAATATCAAGTCTTTTTATTTTACGTCGCAGAAGGCTAAGGAGTTTTATGCTCCACACAAAGATAAGACCTTTTTTGATGATCTGGTGACCTTCATTACCTCTGGCATGGTAGTAGCCTGTATTTTGAATGGACCAAACGCCATTACTACTATAAGGTTAATGATAGGTGCAACTAGATCCTTTGAGAGTGCTCCAGGAACAATTAGAGGTGACCTCGGACTTGGTATAACCGATAATGTTATCCACTCTTCGGATTCCTATGAAAGCTTCATAAAAGAGTCAAGGGTCATTTTTGATCGTATTATTTAAGTGAAGCTCAGGCAACCAGTTGTAGTGGTTTTAGGTCATGTAGACTCAGGCAAGACCTCTCTGCTTGATAGGATAAGAGGAACTGCTGTTCAGGCTCGAGAGGTAGGTGGCATTACCCAACATATTGGTGCAAGCATCTTTCCTATAGAAACTATAAGGGAAATAACTGGCAGATTATATGAACGGCTCGAAAAGTCTGAGACGCAGATACCAGGTTTGTTGATGATCGATACTCCAGGCCACGAAGTTTTCGCTAACCTAAGAATGCGTGGAGGATCAGCAGCAGATCTTGCTATCGTGGTCGTTGATGCTAACAAAGGGTTCGAGCCTCAAACAATAGAAAGCATAGGTATACTTACTAATAGAAAGGTACCTTTCTTAATAGCTCTTAATAAAGTGGACGCAATATCAGGATGGAAAAAAGGTAGTCAAACAGGTAATAAGGTGTCGCTAATTTCAGATGAAATTAAAGTCCAGGACGCCTTTGTATCTGAATTGCTGGACGAAAAAATTTATGACGTAGTCGGAGCGCTTTCGAGATTAGGTTACAACTCTGAAGCATTCTGGCGAGTTAAGAACTTTGCAAAAGAGCTTGCAATAGTGCCTGTAAGTGCTGCAACAGGTGTTGGTATACCTGAGTTACTTGCAGTTTTAGTTGGTCTAGCTCAGCAATTTATGGCTACCAGATTAGAAAGGCATTCTTCCTCCACGAAGGGAATCATCCTTGAAATCAACGAAGAGGTGGGTCTAGGACCAACGGCCAATATCATAATACTAGACGGTGAGTTGAAGCAGGGCGATAGCATAGTTTTGGCGAAGAGGGATTCTGCGATAGTTACTAGAATCAAGTCCTTGCTCATACCAAGGCCTTTAGATGAGATGAGAGATCCAAGAGATAAATTCAAGCCAGTAAGTGAGGTAATAGCTGCAGCCGGGGTAAAGATAACGGCTCACGATCTAGATGGTGTTCTTGCCGGAAGCCCAGTATATGTATTGAAAAGTGGAGATAATGAAGATAGGATCAAATCAATTGTGGAGACAGAGATTAAGAGCGCGTTTATCGACACTAATTCTATCGGTGTCATTCTGAAATGTGATACTATAGGGTCTGTCGAAGCTCTTACAGATCTTCTTAAACACGAAAATATACCGATTCAAAGTGCTGATATTGGTCCAATCACAAGGAGAGATGTAATTGCAGCTTCCACTGTGAGGGAAAAGGACAGGTATGTTGGAGTAGTTCTTGGATTCAATACAAAGATACTAGAAGATGCACTCAAGGAATCGCAGGAGAGAAATGTCAAGATCATAATGGATCGGATAATCTACAATCTCGTGAGAGGATATACCGATTGGGTCAAGTATCAAAAAGAACACGAAGATTCTATTTTATTTAACGAGATCCAGCCGGTCTGTAAATTTCAATTTTTAAAGGGGTTCATTTTTCGGCGAAACAATCCGGCCGTTTTTGGAGCAGAAGTATTAGTAGGCAGATTGAGACAGAAGGTCAAAATTATGAATGAAGTTGGCCAAAAAATAGGAGTCATACATCAAGTGCAAGAAAATGGTAAATCACTAGATGAGGCAACCAAAGGAATGCAGATAGCAGTATCGATCAGGGGACCGGTGATCGGTAGACAGATTAATGAGGGTGACATCTTCTACACCGATTTAAACAGTAAAGAGGCAAAGCTGCTCGCTGAACGCTTCAAAGCCCGCTTGACTCCCGAAGAGGATGAGGTCTTTGGTAAAATTTTGACGCTAAAAAGAAGTGAGGATTCTGCTTACGGTTATATTTAGCATCTATTGCCCGTTCCAGTCTTAGATAGACAGTCACTGGTATTTTTGTAATAGTCCTTCTAGACCCTTTTCTCCTACCGCACCTACAGCTCTGTCTATAGGCTTGCCATTCATGAACATTATGAAGGTAGGAATAGCGTAAACATCGAATTTCATGGCAACAGTTTGACTGTCATCTACATTTAAGCGTGCAAAGGTGACCTTGTCTGCATATTTCTTGGCTAGCTTGTCGAATATTGGTAGCATAAATTGACACGGACCACACCAGGTAGCCCAAAAATCAACCAACACTGGCTTGCTCCCATTGACGATTCCAAAAAAGTTCTTCTCAGAGAGCTCCATCAAGGTTTGATTTGAGCTTGCGTGTACACCAGGATTTTTTTTTCAGGACAACTAAAGCAGCGAATTGCTATTTAAGACTTTGTCATATGTCGTCATTGAATATTCTTCAGAGGTCCAACATAAATTTAACAGTCACGCCACCAGAATGTCGATTGATTTCCATTTCGTGGTACGTTACCCCTTTAATCTCTATTTTATAGCTGTGCTTATCCAAGTCTATTTTTTCGCCCATTGCTTCCCCTTTAATTGAGTATATTCCTTGGTTTTCGATTATCTTAACTTTAAAATTTGAAACAACAATTTTCTCTACTAGCACTAGTAGCAAAACCTTTTCGAGCCAATTATACAAGAGATTTTCCATATCATGCCCCGTGGCTTCAATCAAGAGCTTCAGGGCGGGCGAAAATCTATGGATGTCGAACATTGCATGGACAAGGCCACGGGCAGAGTTTTCAAAGGCATTTTCAATAGTACTTCCGGTTGCTTCTATCACCAAGTCGGTAACATGATCTAAATAACGAAATCCTGAATCTACCATGCGATCTCATTTTCTCTTAATTATAATAATTGATCGGAAAATCTAAATGCGAACACATGACGTTCATAAATATGAAGCTAGAGCTCCCGCGGGGAATGAGAGACATTGAACCAAACGAGCTTGTCGGCATTAAATTCATAAAAGACAAGTTCGACGAGACAGCAAAGCTATTCAACTTTGTTGCTATAGAGCCCTCTCCTATCGAAATGTTGGCCACACTTGAGGCCAAAGCGGGGCCTAGTATATCCAATGACATTTACAGCTTTATTGACAAAGGCGACAGAAAAATCGCTTTAAGATTTGATCTTACTGTAGGAATGACGCGGTTCATTAGTCTTAGACGAGATCTGAAAATGCCAATGAAAGTAGCTTCCTTCGCAGGAGTGTGGAGATATGACGAGCCCCAAGCCGCACGTTACCGATATTTCCATCAATGGGATATTGAGCTTTACGGTTCTTTTAGTGTTGAATCAGACGCAGAAGTCATAGAATTTGTTTCAAGGTTTCTTGACAAGCTCGGCCTGAATGCTGTGATTGAGATAAATGACTTAAGGCTTATAGAGGAGTATATCCAGAAAGTGTTAGGCATTTTTGATAAACCGAAAATCCGCGAAATGCTTAGAGCCTTGGACAAGATCTCCAAGAAAAGCTCTGAAGATGTGATTGATGAATATTCTGAACGGCTTGACCCCGAAGCACTACGCCAATTAATATCTGATACAAGGACTAAAGGGTCACTAGAGGAGGTTAAAGGGAGATTGGAAAAAGCCTCTAAATTATGCTGGCGCAATCTTGAAGAGTTAATGGATTCTCTAAGATTAAGAAAAGTGAAGGACACGAGAATTAATTTAGGGATAGTGCGTGGACTAGATTATTATTCTGGGATAGTATTTGAGGCGTTTGATCCTGGAGCAGAGGTTGGGGCGATTGTAGGAGGGGGACGGTATGACCTACTAATGAATGCCTTTGGGAGAGACGATCTTGGGGCCGCCGGAGCAGCAGGAGGTATTGAGCGGATATTGCTGGCTTTGAAAAAAAAGGGTGTCCTGCAATCTCATAAATCTCCATTAATCTATGTAGCATATTCATCGCCAAATGTTAAGAGATATGCTATTGAATTAATTTCAGACTTGCGAAAATTCGGGATCAGTGTAGATTATGACATGCAAGGCAGGCCTATGCGAAGACAGGTACAGGATGCATATTCAAAGGAATCAATCCTTATAATTATGATAACGGAAGAATTTGCGGAAACTGGTCTTGTGACCATCAAAGACGTGAGAGATCACTCAGAAAAGAAATTCCGGATTGATAACCTTGGTGAGCTGCTCAATAAGCAATTAGTGGCACCAAAACATATAGGCTAAACCGAATCGAGGTTATTCTTAGCCGATCATTACTAGTGCATTAGTTTGCAGCGAATGGGCAATAATTTAAGATACTTAGGTTCCGCATTTCAAAACACTAATTTTATAAATGTGCTATAGTTAATGGTGGTAGGGCAATTCGGTAGTGAAGTGATGACATTATGTTTGGCGTTCAAAAGCCAGAATAGCTTCTATGACCTGAATATCCAAAGTTATGATATGAATAAAATAAGACAAAACAATGGGTCACGACGGGAATCGATTTGGATAGGAGTGGCAGTCAATTAATACGCTTAAATATTCTTTAATGGAGGCCAAACACTGATGATTGGTGCACGTCGCAAAGGGCTATACAGTGCTTCGAATGAGAGTAGAAACAACCGTGAGGGCCTGAAAGGCTGGCTTGATCCAACGGGCTACGGTTGGGAGCGGATATCGTATTGGCTACAGAGATTAACAGGTTTGTTTTTGTTGGTTTATTTTGTTGGGCATGTATATGAAACCAGCTCGCTTACTGGCGGCATTGGATCATGGAATGCGATGCTCAAATTCACAGAAACTACATGGGGGCATCTGTTTCTCATCCTAGTCATAGGCACAAGTACATACCATTCCATAAATGGTATTAGGCTGATTTTTACAGAAACTGGGAAAGGAGTGGGAAAGCCAGGAAGGCCAGAGTACCCTTATGACGCTTTATCCTTAAATTACCGGCAAAAGTCCGGAATATGGATCGCGTTGATCTTGGCAGTAGTAGCAATGGCTTATGGCTTTAATGTGCTTTTCACTGGAGGCTAAATTTCTGCAAGGGTATGAAAAAATGTCCACAGCTGGAGTAATGGTCCGAATATATTTCCGATATCCAAACTTAGACACATTTCTGAAGGCCTCGAATGCTAAAGAAAGAATAGTGTCCTCGAAAAAGATCTTTCTTGATTCAACTCGAAGCTCATATGTAAGTACTGGTCATTTCTCGGTTGTGCCAGAAAATGATTTTTTCACCCTCTCATCCGATGTTTTACTGCAAAGGTTCAGAATTGTTTGGTCCACGCTGCGGAATTGCCAGATTTTTAACATATGCACTCTTGCATGTACTATCTTGGTCCAATCTAATAGCCAGATCAGCACTTATGAAATCGTCCTACAATTTTTTGGAGTAAGATTACTTGGTTGATATGATAAGGAGGATACACATGTTAGGCACAAATGGAAAACGGGCCAAGTCTAAGAGTGGTCCCGGGATGAATAGCGTGACGATGAGAATATACAGGTCAACTGAAGAGGGCAATAAAGGTAGGTTTGACTCCTTTGATATCCCTATTCAACGCTGGACTACTGTGCTTGACGCATTACTCTACATCAAAGCATATAAAGACAGTAGTATCGGAATTAGATACTCGTGCCGTATGGCCTCTTGCGGGTCTTGCGGGATGAAGATTAATGGCAAGCCGAGGCTTGCCTGTTATACGAATGTATTGGAACTTGACTCTAGCGAGATCAGCTGCGAACCAATGTCAAACTTCCCGGTCCTCAGGGACCTCGTAACTGATTTTTCTCAGTTCTTAAACCACCATAGAAATATGAAGCCATATATAATAAATCCTGAAATCGATTTACGTGATAACCCCCAGTTATCAGAATTCTTGCAGAACCCCACAGACGCAGATAAATTTCTACAGTTCTCGTATTGTATCAAATGTGGTCTGTGTTATTCAGCCTGTCCTACCGTGGCAACTGATACTAAATTTCCGGGGCCTCAAGCTTTAGCACAGGCATATCGATACTCAGCAGACACTAGAGATGCAGGATCGCGATACGGTCTGACTTCTATAGATAGTAGGCACGGCCTATGGAGATGCCATTTTTCAGGCTCATGCAGCAAGGTTTGTCCAAAAGGCGTAGATCCAGCCTTAGGCATTCAGCTACTTAGAGGCAATATTATGAGCATTACTAAGCGCCACAAGAAAATTGCCGAGTTAAAGCAGCACACGCGTAATCCGCAGACTGACTAATGACTACAAGATCACTGCTTCATGGGAGGTTTGCTGTCGTTTACTTGTTTATTTATTGCATCTGCCATGAAGTGATTACTAACATTAACCTTAACGTCTTCTATACCTTGTAGCATATAGATATTGTCACGAACATCCTGAGCTATCTTGAAGCCAAAAACGGCTGGACAAAATGGACTAGTGAGATGCAAATCTATGTTTACCCTACCCATTTGAATATCCACCTTGTCAACGAGCTCCAATTCCATTATGGAAACCCCTATTTCTGGATCAACCACTTTGGTGAGTTCGTCAAATATCTGTCTCCGGGTCTCTTGAATATCTTGACTCATCCCTGTTGAATTTCGTAATTATCCATATATAACTATTATATTAAACCACTATACCTATTTGAAAAGCTGAATAATGCTTTACTCATTAATTGACTGTCGATATTACAAAACCTTGACACAAACCGTTATAATATGAATATTCTCCGTCTGTAATTGCAGTTTATGTATCGTTCAAGGCCTAAGGGCTCATTGCACAAAGATATGCTGGACTTTTTGTCTTCAATAGGAGATGATCAGGAAGTATTCATATACGATTTGCTAGGTAGCCAAGCGCATGTTTTGATGTTAAACGATATTGGATTGATGGCCTACAATGAAACAAAAGCAATTCTGACCACATTAGATCGATTAAAACACCATCCTAACATTTTGGATACACAAAATGCAGAGGATATTCATGAGGCCATTGAATCCACAGTGATAAAGCAAATAGGTATGGAAATTGGCGGGAAAATGCAGATCGGACGTTCAAGAAATGATCAAGTTATACTGGACATACTCATGAAAGTTCGTGATGATATTAATGTAATTTGCGATTCTCTAATCATCTTACTGCAATCACTGCTGGAGAAAGCGGATGAAAATGTAAACACCGTTATGCCTCTTTATACCCATTTGAGGCAGGCCCAAATTGGCTCATATTCACACTTCATAGTATCGTACGTTGATTCTCTGCTCAGAGATATGGAGAGGCTTTATACTTGTTACGGCCGAATAAATCGATCCCCGCTGGGGGCCGGTGCCGTAGGTGGATCAAGGATCATGCTTGATAGGGTAAAAACTGCTAAACTCCTTGGGTTTAGCAGTGTGATCGAAAATTCCATTGATGCTACAAGTTCCCGTGATGTTGTCATTGAGTATGCAAGCAATCTGGCCATGATTATGCTAACCCTAAGTAGGATGACAGAAGATTTCATTATCTGGTCTAGTGATGAATTTGCCTTTATCGAAATCTCCGATGAATATAGCTCTTCCTCAAGCTCAATGCCTCAAAAGAAAAATCCAGACCCTCTTGAGCTCTTGAGGGGCAAAGCTGGACAGGTTTTAGGTGATCTGTTCGCAATGACAAGTATCATCAAATCCATCCCGTCAGGGTATAGTCGAGATTTACAAGAGCTCAAACCCACTATTTGGCATATCGCTTCAACTACGAATCAGTCCCTGAAAGTTCTTACGTATATCGTCAAGACTATCACTGTTAACAAGGGAAGAATGTTGGAAGCTTCGAATAACAGCTATGCTCTTTCCTTTGACATAGCGGAATTATTGTCTGTTAAATACGGAATTGCATTCAGGACCGCGCACAAGATTATGGGTCTCCTGGTGCAAAGGGCTGTCCTAAAGAATAAGCAACCACTCAGAATGCTTTCTAAAGAGGACGTACGAAAGGTGTTAGAGAAAACTGGTTGTACAGTAAATGCAGAAGATGTGTCAAACGACATTAAGGGCATGACTCCTAACCTGTCTATTTCATCTAGACAATCAGCAGGTTCGCCGAATCCGCAGCAAGTACAGACTAGAGTCAAACTCCTCCGCGCTAGAGTGTTTAAGTATAAAGAACAAATTTCAGCCAGAAAAAATTCCGTCAGTGAAGCGTTTCAGATGCTCTCGCTACGTGTAAAGAAATATTCTGGAAATGATGTGAGTGGTATAAGGTAAAGCTTATGGAACAAGTGTAACTCATCATTATATTGTCTAAGGACAATTCGAAAGTCTCTGCCGAGCAATTCCGGTCCGGTAAGATGGGTGAAGCAATTTCAGCTGTGTTACCTACCAGAGAGCACCCAAAGGAGCATTTGAATAAAAATAAAACTGTTAGTTGTACCTACCATTAGAGAATTAATAGGTATAGCCCGGCCCAGATTCGAACTGGGGTCAAAGGCTCCAAAGGCCTCTATGCTTGGCCACTACATTCGGCAGAATTCAATCTACTACCGGGCTTCCGGGCGTATTTTGAATAGATGATCCCATCTTTAGAATGTTACGCGTTCAAACGTAGGTATGAAATCATTTTATGTAGCGGATGTTCCATTCTGTTAAGAATCCTTTTCGCCAGTTTCATATGACGTACAATGAAATCCTCATCTGTGAGCATCTTATTAGTTAACCTGACCAAATTATATTGATCTGTAGCTCTCATAGCTAATCCTGAATTTACAAGGTACCTTTCCACATGGAATCTGAAAGGTGAAATTGATATCGTCGGAATTCCAAGGAGAGACGCCTCAGTAGTCATGGTTCCTCCTGCGCCAATAAAAACATCAGACGAAGATAATAGCGTAATACCGTCTATGACCTCGTCTAGGATTTCTGCCTTACCTACATAGCGCTTCGCAAATTGTCGAACCTGTTCGTCGTATCTTCCCAATATTACTATCTGATTTGTTTTATGAAAACGATCTACAACGGAATCAATCATAGAAATGCGATTTTTGAAGTTCTTGTCCGCGATATAGGAGGCGTTTGTCTCTTCTGGCCTAATCAGAATTTTTTTCTCTCTACAGACGTCAGTTCGCGCCGCTTGGATATTCGGTTGTAGCTTCGACTGCCAATTTTCCTGCTTGAGCCAAGCCGCGGGGTCCAAAGCCTTGTAATGAGTAATTTTAGCTTTTGAAATCCCGAAGGGTAGCCATTCATGGACTGGAATGACCCATGGACTAAATAGATGATCAACTAGAGGTAAAGAAATCCTTGAGACAGCGCTAGCATGGGGTGAGTCATTAAATGCAATATGCCTTACTCCTAGGCCGAACGCCACACGTGATGCTTCAGGTGAGCAAAAAGTGATCGCCAAATCAGGCTCAAATTTATTTATCAGATCAGCTAGCTCAAAAATTCGCTTGGCACTTTCTCGCAATTTTTGATAGCGACTCGCGCCGCCGTGCCTACCAACTATTTCAAGCTTAAGACTTTTTACTTTTGCTAGACCTTCTGCCTCCCTGTAATGCCTAGAAGTATAGAGCAACTCGTGGCCGTAATCATGTAAAAGAGTTGCTGCGGATCCAAAGAACATTACTTGTTTAGGTGTCAGAATATCGAACCAAATTCTCAAGATATGGCAAGGTTTAGTAAAAAGGGGATGGAAAAACCTTTCTTTAACCACACTTTAGATAGGCCTGGAGGGTGAAAAAATTCCTGTGGTAGTCTTAGTAGGGGGATTAGGGTAAGATGGCTGGAAGTCTAACCACCGTATCGGTGGTCGTGTATGGGCTTAGTACTGAGGGCTATCGCTTAGGCTCTATGATGGCAGTCAAGGGTTTCAAAGTTTCATTAATAGATGAGGCAGCTCGTATGGCTATATCGTTAAAGCCTGACATCGCCAGAACATATCCTGACGTTAGCTCTCTAATAGAGGATGAGCCCCTACTAGCGCTAGAACCTGTTGATGTAGCAATAGGGGAGGCTTCCCATATTTTTTTTGCGCCTAAAATTCGAAAGGTAGGCCAAGAGGTCAAAGCCGACGTCGCATCCAAATTTAAAGATGCCATGAGACCAATGAAAAAAGGTTCGTCGATAATTTTCTCTCTTCCAACAGGCATAGGCGGAAATAGTGAAAACATAGCGCTAATCGAGCATGTTACAGGAATGAGTGTGGGTGAAGATATCTCCTACTACTATGTACCATTGAGTCAGGAAATAAACACGACTCCAGAATTGATCGTCGGATCGTCAAAATCTAGGCATGATCTAGAGATCTCTAAAATGTTATCCGATCCTGATCTCAAGTCTAAAATTAGCTTTATCGACATCACATCAGCGGAATTTTTACATTCCATTCGCATCTTAGGACAATATGCACAGATGGCAAGCATTTTGGAAATTTGTAAAAACTTTAGGGACACCAATAATAAAAGCGAACCTATACGTCGAGCATTTAGTGACCTGTACCTCGATAACATTGCTAATGGCCTTTATGACCTCAGAGTCATAGGCTCTTCTCTGGCGGGGGCTGGGCCATTGATGTATCTAGTTAACGGGAGCATTAAAGGAACGGAAAGTTATGTTAAGCACTTAATAGATAGGGTTCGTGAACTTTTGAAGAAACGGGACTTAAAGGCTAGCAGGACAAAGGTTGCAATTGCGTGGACCTTGGATCCTAATGAGATGCGTGGTGACAAGTTAGAACTTTTATCGACTCTTGAATCCAAATTAAAAGATTACATTGGGGACGTTGAAAGACAATCCTCTTCATCGTTAGATCTATACCCCACCGAAAAAGTAAGGATCGTAATCGCCTGCTCTAGAACAGATTACATGAGAATAACGTCTAGAAGTAAGGAGAACTCGGATTTTATCATTATGAAAGCTAATCCTATCTGCGAGATAATAGGTTAGGCTAGTGTCTTAACCGAATTGAGATCAAGCATGTGGCTACTCTGTATTATTAGAGGATAGCCATTTTGCTTGTTTCTTGTTATACTCCTCTCTTGTGTAAATTACTCTCGCCGGGTGGCCCATTACGACCATTCGGGGCGGAACATCTTTTGTGACCACCGCCGCCATGGCAACGACACTGTCTTTCCCTATAATTACTCCCGGTCTAACAACAGCCCTACTACCGATAATCGCCCCATCTTCTACAATAGCCCCTTTCATTTTTGGACTCATCGGATATGGATCGTTTGTGAACGTTGCAGCTGGCCCAATAAAAACACCTTTCCCAATCGTAGTTAAGGGAGGAATATAGACAGATCCTTCAATTCTGCATTGGTCACCGATTGTCACCTTATAATCGATGTGAGTTAGTGATCCAATCATGACGTTATCACCAATTATGGCATCATCTCCAATATAGGCAAAATGCCAAATCTTGACATTTTTCCCGATTTTAGCGGTTTTAGAAATATAGTTAGTAATGGGCTTTTGACTGTCGCTCATACTCAATAATCTACATGTGCCAAGGGTTGCCGTGCCTTATAACTTTGTCAGGGATCTTACTTTTCCATTTCTGCAAAAAATTGATATCAGTCTGCCTTTCACGCAATTCATCGGGCAGCATCATTGGGATCTCATCTATTATGGGATAGTATCTGAGACACTCATTACAGAAGAGCAGTCCTTCATTGATAATTGCTTCGTCGATCTGATTGTCCTGCGCTAAGACATCCAGTTCAAATAACTCTAAGGGATAGTGTTTATCGACAGGACAGGCCAAAATATCGATCATGGATTTCTTCAATTGGATTTCAAATCCATGTATATTGGCGAACCTGTCCTCGCGGATAGGAGGGCAGCTTCAGCAACTTTTGTAACATTTGTTGCATCCTCTGGAGTGACAACGAGCTTCAAAGTTCTTCCAGAAATTACATCCAGAAAGCTCTGTATTTCGAGGGTTAATGGTTCTTGAAATTTGTCTGGACGGGGTATTATTGTTGCCTTTCCGTGGTCAATCTTTACACCTTGCGTAATGTAATCACCCTCTATTATGCCCTCTGTGCAAACGGCGCTAAACTTTCTAACACGGTTCGGGGTGATCCAATTTGAAGCAATTATTGCAACCCTTTGTCCATCGAAGCCGAGCATAATGGTCGCAAAATCTTCATATGAGTGAAACTTCGTGCCTGATCTCGCAAAAACGACTTGAGGTGTGCTATCAAAAAGGTACATTGCAGTATCAATATCGTGGACAGAAGTATCATATATTATGCCAACGTCTTGGATATGTAAAGGCATTCGATTTTCTCGATGAAATTCCATCATTATCAAGTCGCCATATTTACCGGCATCTATAATCTGCTTGACGTTTTGTATTGCCGGATTGAACCTTTCTATATAACCAGAAGTCAAAATCACACTCATTTTCCTGGCAATCTCAATCATATGCTCACATTCACTCGATGAGAATGCCAACGGTTTCTCTACGAAAACGTGAAGTTTTTTTTCCATAATTTTTTTTGCTAGGTTGAAGTGAGTTTTAGTTGGAGTGCAGATGACTGCTGCCTCTAACGAAGGTTCTCTTTCAAGCATTTTATCAAGAGAGGAATAGTGATTTGCATTATACAGCTTTGCAAGTGCTATCGACTTGGATTCATCTGTATCACAGATGGCCGTCAAGGCTCCCATGTCGTGTAGAACTCTTGCATGATTCTTTCCCCAACCTCCGACACCTACAACCGCGATTTTTCGGTCTTTTTCAGCTACTACCATACAGGAGTTAACCAGCCACTGTACTTGGTAATCTCTGCACTTACAATTTTTGAATAAGTCACTCGAACTTGATTGGTAATATTGCCTTCTTTACCATTGCCTACTGCTCGGCCATCAAGATTGACTATTGCGGTGATTTCAGCTGCTGTTCCGGTGAGAAATATTTCATTTGCCATATATAATTCAGTTCTAGAGATGGGACGTTCAATTACATCATATCCTAAACTCCTAGCGATAATTATTGCAGTATCTCGAGTAATTCCATCTAAAGCTGAGCAACCAACATGAGGAGTGTATATTTTATTATCTCTAACAACGAATATGTTTTCGCCTGGGGCTTCGCTGACATTGCCATATAAATCCAACATGACTGACTCGTGGTATCCGTTCCTGTTGCATTCTTGGGTTGCAAGGATTGAGTTAAGATAGTTTCCGGCCGCTTTCGCCATCGGCGGAGTAGACGAGTCATTTATCCTCCTCCAGGTAGATATACACGCATTAATTCCCTCTTCTCTAAAGTATTTGGCAAATGGGAATACTAGAATCACTGCATGCGTAGGCGATCTAGTCGTTACGTTTAAGTCAATACCATGTTGTCCTACAAACGCCATGGGTCTGATATAGCATGATTCTTTGATTCCATTTTTCTTGAGCAGTGCTATTGCTGCGTCTTCTAACTCAGAAGCGGTGTAATCGACTCTGATTGAATATATCGAAGCAGATCGACGAAGTCTTTCCATGTGTTCTCTCAACCTAAAAATGTGGAGATTATTTTTTGATGGATACGCACGAATACCCTCAAACACTGATGTGCCATAATGCAGAGCGTGGGTGGTAACAGGCACAGTCGCCTCCTCCCATTTCACAAATTGCCCATCAAACCAGATGAAGTCGCCGCCTTTTGTTCTCATCCATGGCACAGTCGGCCCCCGATTATAAAAATCTAAGTCAAATGAATCCTTCTTTCGGAATCTTCATCCCTAGCACCCTTAGAGTGTGATCCGTAGATTTTGCATAGTCTTTTATTATATCCCAATGACGTTCGATGAGATCTACTACACCATTTGGTACCTTCTCCTGCCAACTGTTTTCTATGTGTTTTAATTCGCTCCTTGACGCTTCGAATTCATTGATGGCTTGCTTGTACAGCAACTCTTTTACATCGGACGCGGAGCCGGCCTGCCTACGTGCTTTCAGGGGTTTGAGCCGAAAAAACGTCAGAGTGATTCTTTCTGCAATATCTCCAGTGTAGGATACGAATTCTTTCTCTCTGATATTCCTCAGAATTTGATTCCTTAATAACCATGAAAGAGGGGAAATTAAAGGAGGGAGGTATCTAATGAATGGCGATTCTAGTGAGTAATCTGGGGAAACGTTGATAGATGCGTTTCTTCCAAACGCCGATTCAATCATCGCTTTCCTTATTTCATAAGGAAAAGGGAAGCTACGAGTGTTTATCTCTTTATCATTTTTTAAAAATCTGACAGGGTAGATATAAACATTATAATTTTTGTTCAGAAGAGACGATATAATATTTGTATGAGCAATGGTTAGAGGATTTAAGTGAGCAAGATAGACGGCAGCCACTCTCTCCATTGGCTATACCAAACTCTACTCTACACTTAGATAACAAAAAGGGTCGGAAAGGACCTTATGATACCCGTTTTACTTCTATTTCGATTGTCGAGACATTTCTAGTTCTGCCATCTTCTGATTGCACTGTCTCTGAGCCAATCCTCACATCGCCTACTCTATAGCCAGCATTTTCCATCCTTTTCAATATGATTTGTGAAACATCTACTGCCCTGCCAATACTTAAGCCCCGAGCCTTTATAGTTACTGATGGCTGGTTAGCGAGTTGGATGAGAGTTGAGGTGACATATGCCATTAAAGGTTTCTTTCCTATATACACTGCGTCACGTGGACCATCTTTGTGAGCCTGTGGATTTTGTTGCGGTTGTGCTTCCGACATATCAATTTCAGTGGTCTGGGATAATTTAAATCAAGAAGATAACGATGGACGATAACACCAGTTGCTTGAAGTCTTGTAAATTGTTACTTAGGGCTTGGCTGACTTCGATGAGAGCCTCTGGCCTCTATCCATGGGGCCGGCCGGATTCGAACCGGCGGTCTCCAGCGCCCGAGGCTGGCATCATACCAAGCTAGACAACGACCCCTCGATTTGAACAATCATTGTTGAGACTTCATTAAAAATATTCGTAGATGTTATTAATGTTCATTGTGTGTACTTTTGTACAATAGTATATTCAACAATTATTACTAATTGCATCTATGGAAAGTTGACTAATTTATCATGGTGTGGTTTTATGGAGGCATTATTTGCATCTAGGCCCCTCCATATCACATCATATCCTAATTCAGAGAGCAGATCAATATGATAGAATATTGGTATCCTGAGTTTATCAATGACCAAATTAGCTTCATTTAAAGTGTTAACTTTGAGTAAAGAGGCCTGCAAATCCACGATTTTATCTTTCCGTATCAAATAAGGCCCAACTATCAAATAATTACGCAAGCCGTCTTTGCTACTGTCCGTGCTGTTTAGATTTCCTGGTTTCCTTCTTTGAAGAGCTAGATGCACGGTTTCAATCGGGACATTATATCGGGCGGCCAAATCCGAGAGCGATATAACACCATTCGATCTTAAATCAGCTTTGTCATCTTCTGTATCAATGATTCGATCAAACTCCGATACAATTTCTTTAGAAAAAGTGTCTGCTAGTCTAACAAACGACTCTCTATCTAAAAGTTTCAGGTAAGATAGAATCTGTTTTAATGGTACCTCTCCTCTTTCATAATGGATTAGATGATCGTTTCGAATTAATGATCTTAGCCTCCGCAACTCTGGCTCCGCATCTTTATACGCTGAGCCTGTAAGATATTCTTTATTAATGGCAATAAATATATCGCAGGAGATACAATTTTCATTTTCTTGGCCAGAGATTATGCTTATTAGCTTCTCTATTTTCCGTTTTAGATAGTCGATCGTCCAAAAGCCAACTATTTCCAGGTAAACTCGTTGACCGTGCCGTTCAAACAGAAAGTCTGGGATGAACACCTTTCCACTTTCTAATATGATAGGATCTGGTTCCCTGGCCATCGTCCAGCCGGATTGACATTGTTCAAATTTAGTCGCAAATCTTTGCTCGAAGTTGCTGTCAAATACTGAACCAGGACCAGCTATGTTAAGGGCTGAACAATAATATGGCACGGACATTAAAGGAGCCGCGTTTTTATCAAGCCGGAAATCGTATATTTTCTTTCCTAGGGTCAATGACTTTCTAACAATCCATGCTTGTATAGACCAATCGTCTGACTTCACTATGCTAGGCACTAATTTCGCTAAAGCTGTTCCATAAATCTCTGTCATCCTAATAATGCTCAGAGGGCCTTCAACAGAGCAGACAATTTTGTCGTACTGAGAGTTAGTATAACCTTGAGACTTTTGGCTCCTAATACTATACATTAAACCCTGTCTTTTGACATCACGTAACACTCGTTTCCAATGCGTACCGCCACGAAGCGAAAACTCTAGATTAGTACAACTAAATAAAAGCGTCTGAACTACAGCTAGATTATACCATGCAATTAAGTCAGTAGCTTCTAGGCGAAAGAATGACTGCAGCTCTAAATTTTCATCCAGATCATTCCAAACTAGCTCATCCAATAGATCACGATCCATCCCCAAGCGTGAGGCCACAGTTTGTAAAATCTCATCTCTCTTGTCGATGCTAAGTGCTAACTGATGCTTGGCTGATTCTTCGTATAATTTTTTTCTTATTAATTTGGAGCTAACGTTAGGAATATCCCGCGCTAGGTTTAGTTTATTTGCATTCTGTTCAAGACTACTTGCAAAGATACACCTTTTGTCGAGTAGGTTACAAATTCCTCTAACTAACCTAGCGTCACCACAATTAGCTTCAATCATTCTTATCCTATCAATCAGCAACCCCTTTTTTTCCCGCTTTTGTGCTGCCTGTTCATACTCCCTAATGAGACTGGAGAATAACGATAGATCTTCATCTGAAGAACAAAATATAGGGACCAGATTGTTCCCCTTATTAAAAATTTTGACTCTTAGGTACTGATGGGGTATCATTTTGCTTTAGCCTATTCTAACTCTGCAGAACGACGTTAATAGGTATCTGTCGAAATGGGTATTTGTACTAGGCCATGCCAATAACGGCATTACTATGTGCAGGAGCCAAAAGCCCAGGTAAGTTAACTGAAGTAGCGTCAAAAAACCTACGAGCTATGAGCTGAATGCTGCCATTATAGAAGCAAAAATCACACACAGCTTACTTGAGGTTCTTGATTTGATACTTGTGAATGAACCCCGCGAATGCCAAGCGATTCATGAAAAGATGACCCTAATTCAAATAACAATACTTAAAAATAGCGCTTTCACTTTATTGGCATGCTGGGTAGAGAGGTCAGGTTCAATATCAATCGATAACAGACTGGTCCAGTTTTTGGAGGACGCTAAAGATTGGGAGAAAAAGGCAACCAATATACCAGGAGTTTTCTTATTGAAATTGCCCTCTTTTAAGCGAAGATCTGCAGCGCTAGCAATAGAGGTAAATCCGCTTGGAGCGTCAGGAGCAGTCACTAAAAAAAGAGGCATTGTTGTGAGATCCTCAAAGGAGCTGGAGGAAATCAATAGATTGCTATCGCATCCGAAAATGGCTGAACTCGCTAAGCTCGTAGATCAGGTAAATCCAGAAAAGGCTGCCACAGAAACAAATTCTGAAAGTACAGTTTTTGAAATCTAGTTCCAACATTCATTCATCCGAACAAGTAAAGGAACTTGCAATCGTCAACGATTAGGAATCTATTCAAATGTCAGAATTTGCTTTAGGAACTTCACAATGCTAAGTTTGGCGGTACCTTTCAGGTAAAGCGTAGACTGCATTCATTTTTCAGATTCATAGTCTTAATTGTTTTAGGGTTTTGTCGTAGGCCGATCCGACTTATTGTGTTGTAAACCTGCTATTGACTTATCTATTGATATATGGGATAACAAGCTGAAACCTTGCCTGGGGCCCGTAGCGTAGTCAGGATATCGCGGCGGTCTTCGGAACCGCAGATCGAGGGATCGAAGCCCTCCGGGCCCGGCTAACTTTCGGAGTGCACAAGAGCGTGATGGTTGTGCGCGAGAGTGAATTAGTTATCTTATCCTAAATTAGGCTTGTAGCAATCAAAGTCAATGTCTAGACTGTATCAAAATGAGCCATAACCATTTATCTGAGTAAAATAGAATATTGTCTGTTTCGCATATGAAAGTGTCCGAACGAACATCTGGGGTAGAATATGTCATACGGGATATAATTTCATATGCACGAAAATATGAGGATACAGGAAAACCAATAACGTATCTGAATATTGGAGATCCCGTAAGATATGGTTTCAATACACCTCCTCATATCAAGCAAGCCCTAATAGCTGCAGTAACCAATGACCAGAATTATTATGCTGAATCGGAAGGAGCTCCAGAATTAAGAGAAGCGATCGTAGAAAAAGAATCGCAGAAGGGATTTAGTCTTTGTGAAGGTGACGTGTTGGTAACTAATGGTGTCTCAGAGGGTCTAGACATGATCCTGGCTTCGATTGTGGATCCAGGGACAGAAGTACTCATGCCTGGGCCTCATTATCCGCCATATGCCTCTTATACCAAGTTCTATGGCGGTAGACCCATAGAATTCAAATTATACCCAGATGGCCGTCCTGATGTGGAGGATGTTGCATCAAAGATCAATTCTAAATCACGCGCAATTTGCATTATTAGTCCAAATAACCCGACTGGTGAGGTTTTTGACCGTAAAGGTCTTCAACAAATTGTAGATTTAGCTTCAGAACATAACCTTTACGTGATTTGTGATGAAATATATGACAACATTATCTTTGACGAGCAATTTACTGGAATCGGGAGAGTGGCCAGGGACGCACCAGTGATTCTGCTAAATGGTTTTTCTAAGGCATACCTTATGACGGGTTGGCGCTGTGGTTATCTTTGTCTGAATGCCCGATCTAGGAAGCTAGATTCTCTTCGAGAAAATGTAGCCAAGCTTGCACGAGTCCGTATCTCCTCAAATCTACCGGTTCAACTAGCCGCTGCACAAGCATTGCGTGGACCACAAGACCATATACAAGATATGGTTCACAAGCTACGAAAACGAAGGGACTACGTTGTGAAGCGATTGAATGCTATAGATGGGGTTTTTTGTAATTTGCCAAGAGGTGCATTCTATGTTTTTCCTAAAGTTGACCTACACGGCCGGTGGAGGGATGACAACGAATTTGTGCTTAATTACTTTCATTCTACTGGGGTCTTAACAGTTCCTGGCTCAGGATTTGGAAAGAAGTTTGGTGCAGGCCATTTTAGAATCGTATATCTGCCACAAATTTCAATCCTCGAAGAGGCCATGAACAAGTTAGAAACGTTTATGTCTAAATCATGCAAATAATTAAAAGCGGCTAGAGCGTATTAATGTATAGCACAATTGTCGTCGCTTAAACCTGCATGGCAGAAGAGGGACACAGGTCTAACCGTTAGAATGATCTTTAGCTTTGCTATCCTTACTGTCTTGTACTTAGTTTTTCTGAGCGTACTATCCTACTTAGGGATAGGTTATATTCCGATCATACTGATTGCATCGGCTATGATTTTGGCCCAGTGGTACTTCTCAGACAAGATTGTTTTGTGGAGCGCTAAGGCCAAAATCGTTTCAAGGGAAGAAGAGAAGGATTTGCACGAAATGATCGAAAGAATTGTGGCGAGAAATAATCTTCCAAAGCCGAAGATAGCAATTGTAAATACAGCCATGCCAAATGCCTTTGCAACGGGTAGGGGGCAGAAAAGCTCGGTGGTTGCAGTTACGAGAGGCTTGATAGATATTTTGGACGAAGAAGAGCTGGAAGGAGTTATTGCTCATGAGCTAACACATATCAAAAACCGTGATGCACTTGTGCTTACGCTTGCAAGTCTGTTTTCAACGGTGGCCTGGTATCTTATGCAATTTGGATTTTATGGAGGCCTTTATGGAGGAGGCTATGGATACAGCGGTAGGGACAGAAACGGTGGCGGTGCAATGCTTATCATATTGCTGGTAGCTATGCTTACCTGGATAGTCAGCTTTTTGATTATAAGGGCGATATCCAGATACAGAGAGTTTGCTGCGGATCGAGGCTCAGCCCAGATGACTGGCAGGCCGGTAAAGTTGGCCAATGCTCTCTTAAAAATCAGTGGGAATATGAAGCGCATTCCAAATAAGGATTTAAGAGAAGTAGAAGGTTTGAATGCGTTTTTTATTGTGCCTGCGCTATCAGGAAGCACAATTGGAAACCTCTTTTCTACACATCCCCCAGTGGAAAAGAGAGTTCAGAAACTCATGGAGATGGAGGCTTCCATGAGTTGAATTTTTTTAATAGGTTTAGAAGGAGCCCATTGTTAAAGTCGGCCTCAGATACCATTTTTGCTTTATCTTCCGCATATATCACGCTAGAAACTAAACTGGGTCTAAAAAGCACCGGCAGGTCAGCAATTAGCCTTAAGGCCGTTGACGGTATGTACTTTTTGACGATGAAGGAGGATATTCGAAATTTTTTGAACGCCAGTAGAACAGATTTCGACCTCACTTATCGCATACTAACAGACACATATGGATATCTTTGGATAATTATTGAAGGCAAAAACATGGAGGATATTCTCGCCGGTATGACAGCAGTAGGAGACATTATTTATGAACGTGGGTTCGCAGACAATCTGCTTGCTACAGTCTTTCAATTTATTAGTGGCACATTAGACGCTACTCCCGGTTCCCAATATTTGATCTATAATTATAAGCGGAATAATTTTTACCCCTTCGTACCATTGGGCCAAAAGAATCGGGACACTGAACAAGAGATGAAAATCTTATCGGCCGTGGACCAAGAGCTGCGTTTCGAGAAGGACATGAGCAATTGGTACCCACTTTGGGACGTGCCACTTTAAGTTACGGGTATTACGCCTTCCCCTTTGAAGAGCCTTTTGGCTTCATCGATAGAAAGATCGACACTTGGCAAAATAATATCAGATCTAACTATTTCCTTGCTATTATGAGGCTTTCCAAATTTCTTTACTATGTCAGTTAGTTGAGCCAAGCTTTTCCTGAATTCATCATCGTTAGGTCTCTCATTGCTTACTATTCTAACCATATCACAATCTACCTTACTAAGTTTAGCTAATACCCTACTACTAACCGTGAATTGACCATGTCCCATAATTCTAACGATCCTATTGCGTTCGAAGCTAGTCTTTCTCACTGGTCGCGCAATAATTTGGCTCTTTCCAGATGATCTGCTCACTCCTTTTATGTTAATTCCTACTTTGGTGCGTGTACTACTAGCGAATCGAGGCTTAAGTTGGACTTTTTTTCGGGACAAAAATTTTTTGTTATTTTTGAGAACTTTGAGTCCAGCACGTTTAATGCTGCGCCTATTTACTGCTCCACCATCCATTGCTCTTTTTGCACGGTCTTGAATCTTTGAGGCTAATTTTGAAAGCCGTGTTCTACGCTTAGCAACCTTCATGATTGCCTTTTGTCACTCCTTAATACAATATCCATATATCTCTTTATGCATCTTCTGAGCCATTAACTTTACTAGGATTCAGTCCATTTCGGACTCAATTCTTCCAAAATTTAGACTAAAATGATGGTAGTTATAATAAAGTATGATAACAAAAAGACAACAATTATTACGCCATTATTATTATTATTATTTTTGTTATGAAACGTAACGGAACTAATGTCCTCCTTAGGCTTGATTGCTACAATCCTCTTGGGGACAGACAATACTCCATTTCGAGTAGGCTGCAACACTATGTATATGTATGCTACATTTAGTCATATTCTTTTTGAGGTGGCAGGTTAGTTGTTATCTGTAATCGAACCTACGTCTCTCATGCTCGTCAGGCGGACCATAGTCCTCTTTCTTTCTGAAATAACCCCAATAAAGTAAAAATCCCCCTACAATCAGCATACCAATCACAAACTTCTCGTTGGTTATTTGTGAGTTTGTATAGTTATCAAGGTAAAAACCAAATGAGAGGTTGCTTGTGACTAGGTATAGGTTTCTCAATGCGATGATAACTGCCATCACGATAAAAAGGATACCCATTGCTGACATCCAATTTTTTCCACGTCTACTTCGTTCCTCTCCTCTAAATCTCATGTATTTAGACTATTCTTATGCCGGGATTCTTAATCTTGTTCCTGTGCGCCGAATTCAATAACATAGGAGTTAGTATTTCTGCCTGATAAGCGATTGACAGCGGACCTAGATATATATAGCGTAACCCAGAAATTTCCGAAATAAGATTGTTAACAGTTGCTAACGCATCTTTGTCATTTCCGCATACAAAAGTGTCTGAATCTAGACCCTCATGAATGCTTTTCAAGCGGGCTTCGGAAATTGTATGAAACGACGCTACGATTTTAAATTTGTCTCCTAAATGTGCTGCTACGGCCTCTGCAGCAGATCTTTTCGAGTCCTCCATAGGAGTGTAGACAAACCCGCTCTCGGTCTTTTTCATAGGAACAATGGGAGATATCACTATACAGTCGTCCCTTAGATGTTTTGAAATCTGTTCACATGTATCTTTGATATGTTCGTAATGGATGGATAGCAAGAGAACGTCAGACTTTCTTGCTATTGATAAATTCTCATCCCCAATAATGTTACCGCTCATTTTATCTCCGTAATAATTTCTAGCAGTCCTAAAGTAATTGTTTGCAGCATCTTTTGCCTTCTGCACGTCTCTAGACCCAACTAAAATGTCATGTTTAGGCGACCATCTTAAAGCAAACCCTTCGCCCATGCCTCCAGTTCCCCCTATCAGTCCTACTTTCATTGAAGAAGGTTCACAAGGATTTGTTTATTAAAGTTATTAAGACTATCTGGTCTTTCCCAGAATACAGAAATCTCAGCTGATGCCAGCGAAAATTAATATTACATTTCAACTCGACTCTTGACATCTTACTTGCCGCTGCTAATTTTTATGCGACACGGACAGGCGGACAATAATGTTAACAGAGTCTTAGTGGGACGGCATGTAGAATCGCATCTGACCGCATTCGGAATACAACAAGTAGAGGATACGGCAAAGCACCTACAACATATCCCAATTGATAAAATTTATGTTAGTCCAGTTATTCGAACCGTAGAAACGGCTAACATTGTGAGTGAAATATTAGGTATTCCTTATGTAATAGACGAAAGGTTGTACGAAATCGAGATCGGAAAACTCGTAGGAATGAACTACGACGACGTCATAAATCAGTATGGAAATTTATTCCTTAAATTTTATGGAGAAACTGAGACAACTCTCTCAAAGCATGGGGTAGAAAGCTTTTCGGCTGTAAAGCGGAGAATAAAGGCTTTAATGGATGAGGTGGCTGAGAGGGATCACGATAAAAATGTTCTTTTGATAAGTCATCTTGATCCAATCAAGGCCGCTATCTCTATCTTGGTTGACCTTAGTCCAAAAACTTTGTATCATTGGCACGTAAGGAATGCTGCACTTACAATACTAAAACATGAAAGCAAGATATTCTCACTTTCCGGAGTTAACATTATGAGTATGCATAGATACTTGACTGAATAAAAGATAAAGATGATTAGTTAGTTATGGTCACTTTTAGCCACTCCTCGATTTGCATAGCCAACCTGGCTATACATAGCATGGTTATATAGCACCAGGTCTTGCAAATATTTTATCCCTTAGAAGTTAGGTATACTCGAACTCTGAATTGTCATTCGATCTGCTTGCAGATCGTGAAATATTCGTAGGGCGAACAATGTGGCTTTCAAACAAATATGGCTCTTGGTGCTGTTATAGGACGACCTATGTCACGTCGTAATCATAATTTAGCCAGACTTTGTCAATATGTATGTCTCGTTAGTATGCTGAGGGCCTCTAGGCTCTTGAAGTTAAGTTAGGTAATGCTGCTGTACTCTACCCTTGTGAAAGATGTGTAGCGATTATGGAGAACACTGTCGCTTTAGAAATACTACTAAAGCTCAAACCAAATTAGGATGCTCTAGAGATGTACAATTTAATCTTATAATATGCTAATTTAACCTTCAATATATTAATACGAACCCGATGCGAACCGTATGCCGATGGCATGACAAAAGTTAGATAACAATATGGATCCGATCCAATATCCAGTGTGTTTTATGGCTAGAATAGATACCCAATATCAAAAACCTTAAATTATATACTGAAACCTAAATGAACAAACAGGGATAGTGTGGATATGGTACCTAATTCAAACGTTTGGCGTACTGTTGTTATCATTTTGCTTCCTATTCTAGCTATTTCAATCCTGAGCGTGACTTTGTCTCTAGCATTTGGTCAAACAACTACTCCTACTCAAAACTACGTTCTGAGAAGGGTAGCTATTTGGGATCTCTTCTATAGAGGGATGGTAGCCGCCTTTGTGGTTGGGGCTCTTGTTCAAGGAAGTGTAGTATATGTCTCATGGAGATATAGAGAGTCTAATAAGAAAACTCATCCGACTCGTGGACCTTCAGAGGGCGGTACCTAGTTATGGCTTCTCATGCGATTTATGAGTGGATCTACGTGGGCGTAGTTATTGCTTTATTGGCATGGATAGGGGCTGATTCATGGAATGTAGAGCATATGTTGGAAGCTGTGCCTCCAAATGCCGAAGTTATAAAGGTAATTGGTCAGCAATGGTTTTGGACATTCCAGCACGTAGATGGGACTCGTGAAGTAGGTCAATTGCATTTAAAACAGGGAGTCCCATACAGGTTCGAAATTGTCTCTCAAGACGTCATTCATGCCTTTAACATTCCCGATTTTGCTGTATTGACCGATGCAGTTCCTGGGAGAGTCAATACAGTCTGGAACGTGTTTGATGTGCCGGGCCAGTATCTTATACAATGCAGGGAATATTGCGGACTCTTGCACTACAACATGCGGGCTCAACTGTTCGTGCTACCTGCAACGGCCGGTGGATCAGCTTCTAGTGCTCCAAGTACGGCTTCAGCCGTGAGTTCAAGCGCTCCGAGTAGCACACCTGCTGCAACCAGTGCGAGTAGCTCCCCCACTTCATCTTCGAGCTCTGGTCCAGTAGGAGCCAAGTTAACAATTCTGCAAGGTGCCTCTACTCAAGGCAATCCAGCATATTCACCTGATACGCTCTCAGTCAAGAAAGGTAATTCTATTCAAATCACCAACAAAGAC
>NZ_QURE01000028.1:0-20146 GCF_009898475.1 Nitrososphaera sp. AFS
TGCAAAGAAATATAGTGTAATTGCTAATGCAAATTCAAGCCATCTGGTCGGGATTAACACATGCGAATAATAAAGCAAGAAAAAAGTACAATTGCAAACGAGATACCAGCTATGGTTATCTTGGGTGTTGATCTAATTCCAATTTTCTTTGCCGTTTGCGTCCCAACTATAAATTGTTAGCCGCCTTCGACAAAGAAGAATTTTAAAGACGCAACAAAGACAACTAGTTCCATTGCACTATAATGCTTTATATCACAATATTTAATTCAATAATAATTAATAAGTTAGCAATATAACTTCTTATGGCCAAAGTTATAATTAATTATATCTCACTCTGTATACATGATGTTAGAGTTGCTGCTTCAATGAAAATGACAAAAGCGCTCACTATTGGAATGGTTTTAGCAGTAGTAGCTATAACAGCATCTACACTAGTAACATCAGCTGCATTCGCCATAGTCAAACACCACCATAGTCATATAAGCAGCACCACTGACTCAACAAATACTCCCCCCAAAACCAAACACCACCACAGCCATACACATACCAGTAGCACGACTGCTGACTCAGCAGCTTTGAATAACCCCGCCACCAGCTTCAATGACAATAACGGGACAAGCATTAGTACTGACACCGGCACAAGTAGTAGCGGACATCTCCACAGTACGAGCACTGACACTGGCACAAGCGGCAGTGCACATCACCATCACCACAGCACCGGTACGACCAGCAGCTCTTCACATCATACCACCCACCACACAAGCTCTCTACATCACACAAGTGGCACTAGTCTCGTAGTCTCGCCTCAACCAACACTACTCTCGTAGACTAGAAATGATACTTTAGTAAACCAAAAATCTCTTTTTTATTTGTTATGTATTAAGATGCTTATTAGTATCATTTGACTTTTAATAGATTGGTAATTATGTTGATCGGATTGAATCGGTAACCGGCCCAAAATGATTAAACTGACCAAAGAAGACCTGATATTCAAAAAGGCCGCAGAGTATCCCGGACCCAAACTTGCTGCTATTTCGTGGAGACGGCAGATGACGCCAGAACAAAAAAAAGCTAAGCCATATAACCAACAAAGTGTAACTGGCTTACTTAAGTCTGTTTTGGGCTGGAATGGCGCCAAGCAAAAAGAAAATGAAAGCTGGTGGGCTGATCACAGAAGAAATCATTATAGGAGTAGAAGCCAATCAAAATGTTGTCGGCCTATGTCTTCGAACGTATTATGAGATTTGATTGGGAGCAAATGAAGTCATATAGAGAGATCGCTCAATGGCTTAGAGAAATGGCAAAGTAAATTTCGGCACCGAATCCAAATAGATAAACCCGATAGTAATTAGATTACGCCAGCTTAATAGAATAGCGAGGATATATTGATGGCTATGCACACTATAGCTCAACATTGATAGCAAACGAGAATGATGTTTCTAGTAGAAGACTCTTAATTATCGTTATACGTTGCCTGTATGTTCTAGGATCGACTTTCTTATCTCAGCCTCATACTCAGGAAAATACTCTTTGATTTGATTGATGTTAAACTCCTTGAGGATGGAGTCCTTCCCTTCCCTCTTTGAGAGGAACTCGAATGACTTTTTAACGAAATCTTCTGGACCTATCATTCCATCTGAAATTTTCTCATAGTAATCTTTTTCCATGCTTACCTTATGTTTACTATGGGATCCGCTTCCGTCGCTCTCAGTTATATCAACGTGATACGACCATAAATTAAATTCGATAGGGGGTAAAGTGCGGACAGTAACCATAACCATTTACATTTTAATGCATTATTGAGTAAAATGTGTTTGCATCTATACACGACCATAAAAAGTAAACCGTACTTGCCGATATGCTTGACACTTAATGTGAAATTGCGCCGATCTAGTGATATTCAACTAACACTCCATTTAGCTAAGAATCAGAAAAAGCTTTTCAGGCGATTACAACGAAAGAGTGGGGTAATAATCAATGTTAGTTCTGGTGCTGGGAGGAAGATGAGGGTTTCCAGAGTGTATATTGTGCAAGCAAATTGGCATGATTGGACTAATTGAAACCAGCGTGGGAGGTAGGAATTTATAACATAAGGGTTATGGCAATTTGTCTTGGTGAAGTGGATACAAAAATGCTACAAGATGCTGACTTAGTATTCATTTACTATTCAAAGTCCAAGAACAGGATGCTTAGACCGAATCAATTGCACAAAAAATTATTGATATGATATTTAATGATGAGAATTATGATAATGGACAATCCGCAACATTAGATAATCCTTGCATAGGGTATACTATTACAGGTGCTCTACATATACGAGGCGTTCTAATATGATATATGAGATACTGACATGGTTTACCGCTATCCGCATTATCCTTAAAATTATGTTGTGCCATTATTGGCTCCGCTTTTTATCAACCATGGCTTAACCTATTCTATGCCGATTCCTTTATGATTACTGTAGATTGAACTTATGAAAAAAACTTATGAAAAAATATCTTGACACATGCCATAACTTACTTGTGGCCATGATCGATCAATTCCAAACAGCTAAGCTATTCACTTTGCCTATTTGAAGAACACCTTTAAAAATCTGTGATTCTACTCTGATTTTTCATATTAGCATAAAGTTTACTATTCCTTAGCCATTCTTTTTTGGAGATTGATAAAGTACTGCATGCGAATGACAAGGCATCTTGGAACTCGTCAAACAGCTTCGCTTTTTCTTTTAAAGCTCCCCTAATCCCTTCTCTGATCTGCCATACTCCAACCGGGATGACGTATTCGGGATGAATTTCTCTTAAAATCATTGCTGCAGCTTTATGTCTGATGCTAAAAAGAAATTCTGTTACGCTTAGTCTTCCTGCAAAATATGCACCGGCGATCGTAGGATAATGATCTAAGCCATTGGCATCCTCAAAATCGGTGCCAATTCCTACATTGCCATGCTTATCATACCATGCTTCTTGCATTTCAAAACTCCACAGTTCGTCAGGAATAAGGAGAATACAGTAGTAATTGCCGAAGTGATTAAATTTATGGACGCTAAACGAATCGATTCTCGGAAACGTTTCAATAGTCTTGATAAGATGAGATGATATGACATCATCGGTCGCAGAGATGCTCCATTTAGTAGGTACCAACTTTCTATTTTTTTCCAATCCTAACATTCCCAAGCTCACGATGCGAGAGATAGTGCTGACTTCTATGCCCTGGCGGTACAGATCGACAATACCGTCAACTGCACTGAGATCCTTATCATAATAGGATCTTTCTAATCTTTGATCAACTGGATATGAAGCTGTTCTGAAGGATTTTAAAGGAGCGACAGGCCCAAAAGGTGCCAAATTAGTATCTAGTTCAAGGTTTAGTTCATCAAAGTGAGGAATTGGTTTATTCTCAAATAATGCTTCGCTTTCGACAGATCGTCTAGTCAAAGCTAGTTCCTGTAGGGATCCTATGTATCTGCTAGATTTATCATGGATATCGGTCCTTGATACGCCCATAACTAGCGACTTACGATAATTCACGATTTCAGCAATATCCTTACCGATCCACAACTCTGGCTTGTCAAATACAGTTGTATCTCCATGTATTGGAGGTACCATTGGGCCAACCCTAACCTTTGGATAACCATAAGATCCGACAAACACAGCTGGTGGCGTAGCACCAGAAAGGGATTCCTTTGATAGCTCAGCAGAATTTGTACTAAGAAAGTGGATCCAGTTAGCCATTAGCCGTTTTTTAATTTGGGTGGCTGTGGGCATAGCCATATCGAATTTTGATATCTTGTTATTTTAGTTTACTATTTATCTACAGAAGTTGCTATCAAAAAAAAGATTGAACAGATTCTAACCGTGTTGTGCGTAAAACTCATAGACTGTTTTAATCACCTATCTTTGGTAACAGGAAGTTGGAACGATCTTACCTTCATGATTAATGTGCGTTGTTTTCCTACTGATCACATGTGTGCAAGGTTGGCATGTCTAAAATTTGCTGACAATTGAAGATCAACAACTACAATCAATCGACCCATTTTAGGCTTATAAAAAGTCCTAGTCGAATCATTTTTAATAACTTATTGAAGAGTAACCCTGTCTGCCATAGGTCTTACCAGGTTGTGGATTCATACAATCGTCTAATGCTCGACCTGGCAGAGATCCAGCTTTCATTAGAACTTCGATCTTCTAAATCAGCATTGACCATAAGATACAATTCGGTAAATACTAAACTCGAAATACGTGAACGCATTTCACTTTAGTGAGGAACTCTAAATCCGTTGATGCAACCCAGAAAACATAAATTCACATTTTGACTATAACTTAGCTCGATCATATGTGAGTAAGGCGCATAGCAAGCTGGCACACACGGCGGAGCACGCATTCATAGGAGCACTTCAAAAGCTTACTGGAAGAGGTTGAACATCATGATAACAACAATTTGATAGTTATAGCAACTACTGATCTTGATTTAGATATATTGATGGCGGCACAAAGCGAAGTAAATTCTTTAATTAATCAAGGAAGAAATATTATTATCCACAATTTCGTATCCTTGGCTGAAGCCAGAAGAGTTATTCCCGATCTTCGTGCAAATGAGGAGCGGATCGGAATCAACGAACATGTCAGAGTTATAGAGATTAAAGATCATGACTTTGCTGCGTGTATAATGGATCATGCTGCTAATCTGGGAGAATGTGGTTTATTCTTGGTTACACGAATAAATAGAACTGGACTTGAACTCGAAGTAAACTTTGTAGTAGCCGATTCTGCCAAACTTACATCTATGGAGCTCGCTCGTAAAATGATGAATTTATGTCAAGTTACCGGTGGAAATTATAATACAATAGAGAAAACGGTTAAAAGATTAAGACAAACACACGACATGTACCTTGAAAAGGCGAGGCTCATGAGTGAGCAAATCCTCGATAACATAGAGCCTATGTCTTCAAGCAATTCAGGTCCTAGGACGATTAGTGGTACTTTTGTCGGCTTATTAGAACAGCAAATTAGGGAATTTGCAATCAGAAAGACTGCCGCTGAAAATAACTTAGTTATTGTGATAGCTAATTTAGGCGTTGAGACAGATTCTATGGCAAGCATCGTACTGGCTAGGAGCGGGTCTCTGCGAAACATTGACTGTTACAAAATATTTAGTGAAGTATCGACTGAATGGGGGAAAGGCGGAGGAAAACCGGAGTTCGTTACTGGTGTCATTAAACGAGAATATATGGATCACTTTGTTAATAGAATTGTCGAGAAGATTCAAACGAAGGATGTGCTTTAGCTTTCTATAATACTAAGGCTTGTTACATTTGGGATGAGCATTGCTGATAAGTCGTTTGGACAAGAAGGACTTGAATTAAAAAATAAAGCACCTCTTAGACCCAAAAACCAGGACTTGTATTGATATGCAGATTAATGCAATTAAATACGAATCGTAGCCAAAAGAATCGAATTGAGTTTCAAACAAGCTGGCTCATGCACACTTACGAACTTATTGAAGTTAAAACATCTACTCAATAAAGAGGCAAAGCAATTAAAACGTTTTGGTGTAAAGACTCGGGTATCGCATAACGCGTATGCGGAATAACGAAAAGTATTATCGAGCAGCAAAGTGTCACAACATTGCGAAAGGGTAAAAGCCTATCAACATTAATTAATGTTCAAACCCCTTGACCAAGTACTATGAGAATAAATAATTATGAATAGCAGACCTCACGATAGCTCACTTGCTCACGTCAAAAGATTTCAACTAAACAGAGTCGCATTTTATGGTAGAACTCTATTTGAATATCTCAAAATGTTTCATTTAAATGATATTAAAGGCCTTAAGGCTTATAAAATATTAGATTGTCCTACCGGTGCCTCTTCATTTGTGGCAGAGGCCTGTAATAGGTATGGAATTAATGCTATTGGCTGTGATCCCTTGTTTGACAAAGATACCAAAGTGTTACAAAAATTAGGGGAAGAAGATATTGATTATGTTATTGAAAAGGTATCAAATGCTACAAAATTATACAATTGGGACTTTTATACCTCTCTAGAAGACCTCAGAAACTATAGAAGCCTTGCATTAGAAAAATTCATTTTAGATTATGATGAGACAAGGCAAAGGAAGCGCTATATCCAAGCGGTGCTGCCGAAGCTGCCATTCGGAGATGGAAGTTTTGATCTTGTGTTAAGCGGACACTTCCTTTTTACATACAGTCACAAATTTAATTTCTCGTTCATTTCATCTTCAATAATCGAGTTGCTTAGGGTGTCTTCTAAAGAGGTCAGGATTTATCCTTTACAAAAGTCAGGTTCAGAGCCTTATGAGCGAATGGCTGATCTGCTGAGCATTCTAGACCAACATGGCGCCAGCTGTAAGATAGTACCTGTGAAGTTCGAATTCCAAAAAGGTAGCAACGAAATGCTGCTTTTAAGGCATAAAGACCGGTGATTGTAAAAACCTTTGATATCAGAATTAGCTGACAACTTATTGTAGCTATTCTTTCGCTCGTCATACGAGAAATTTGAATATTAGATGCTGTTGTGCCCGGAATAATTATTAACATTCATATCATCTGATGGTGCTGAGTTAAGTTGTTGTAGGATTTGTGAACGGGACCATTTCTATTATAACTGAAAATAGCACAATGGGCATCCATATGCGATCTTCTACGTGGTGCGACTACGATGCGACCGATTTGATCTTCTACTCATTGCTTAGCACTTGTCATCACTTTTTAAGAGATTAGGTAGCCTCCAGTAAATTGTCCTTATCAAATCGATATTGAAAATTTGCTCTAACGATAACGATTCGGAATCAAGATTTGGGGGACCTTCTTAAATCCATTTTCGGTCCCCTTTTTAGAATACTTTATCATCAGGTCAATAATCTATTCTAATATAATTAGGTAAGTCGCGAGTCAGTATCGATCAATGAACGCTACCTGATTGTGGAGTAAAGCCATTGTAAATATAATCGACTTTTTTACTGAAAAAAAAGTACGGGCAAGGGTACAACAATCGGAAATACCATCAACCACGGATTAGGATAGAATAGAACAGTCATATCGAGAACATCAATGTTGAATTCCTACCACCATTAATCGAAAAGAAGTGCACTTTATTCTTGCTAAGCATTTTGGACTGGGCAGCAACAATATTATAGTGAATACAAAGATGCTATCTCACGTCTCATCGTAATTAATATCCTCATCTTCTTCTTGCTCTAATTCGTCCTCAGCCTCGTCTTCAAGATCACCGTCCTTTTCTTCAATTTCTTTATTTTCTGCCTCGTTAGTCACTACTAGACATCAATTATTGATATCTCTTTAAACCTTACGATAACACGTAATTAGCAAGGATGCGAACACTTGACGAATCAAGATCGATCCTATTCCAGTCATTGCCTGCGGTAGCCTTGAAGATCATAGTGATTCAGCTTATGCATAAAATATTAGAAGGTTCGCAAACAAAACCTCGCTAGTCCTGACTGCCAATCAGTCTGATCAGTCCTTCTAATGAGTCAATTTCCTTTCGTTATCGGTTTTGCGCTAATGAACAAGTTATTAACCTATAAGTCACAAGACAAATTATTAAAATTCTGCTGATTTGAAATTGTGAGAGCCAAGGTGAAATGCAAGTTTTATTAGCTAGAACAGCAATCTGCCTTTTATGGGATTATATGGCTTATTCGGGGAACATTCTCCTGAGGGTTGCCCGCTGAACAATTTGGGAAATAGGGAGCTTGTTGTAAGAATGGATACTCAACTAGCAAATGTGGCCGAAAAGATGAAAGTTAAAATTCAGCAGCAATATCATTCTGGGTTGGAACATACATTCTTGTGGATCGTAGATGCAGAGGATGGACATACTGTACAGAATTTCGCCATCGAATCAGGATGGGCGAAGTTTAACTCCTTAAAGATAGTTCCTTTGATAAAGTATGAAGATGTCATCGAGTCATGCGCACGCTTGGGCACAACATAATGGAAAGTACGTAACCTATTTTTAGACGAAGAATATATTTCCTCGTTGAAGTAACACTTAAAAAATCAAGAGTCTTCGGCGACTTGATACAGGCATCGAACGATTTCGACCTGTAAAGATATAGCAAACCTATTTGATATGAATTGTTAGTTGAATGTGCATAGTTAATCAAATTACTTCTGTGTGCTTGTTTCTTGGCTAATAATTTTAAGCGGAATGAAGATCAAACACAATCAGAGGCGCCCAATGACACGGTGAATGCGTTTTGTTTTAGCATAGACACCTCATTCACCTTTGCAGTTGTCTGCAAAAATTTAAAAACAATAAAGCTTTCTGCGGCACCATATAGGCACGCTCTATACAAAACGGGATTCGATTGTTCCTGATTTATTGATGACATAATCACAGCTGGAATGAACCTTAGATTAGAAAGAAGGGGTACTAGGAATTGCGAAAGAGCAATCAACCACTGTCCCAGATTACAGGTTGAAAATCTATAAAAGTGTTAATCGGTCATCTGTGAATCGTGGATAAATCTGGTCATCCTTCTGAAAAATTGCCAATTACATTTGAAAGTCATCTAGGAGGCTTGAATGATGTAGCAAGAAATGCATTGCTTGATCTACGAACCTACGTATTGGGGTTAGGAAATACTGTAATCGAACAAATCAGACCTCACAGGATAGTCTATGCAAAATCGCTGACATTCAGAACCTTCCTAGACATACGGCCTGCAAACGATTCCTTGGTTATCGCAGTAAGAAAAAGTAGGAGTGAACCTACAGTAGAGCACATGATACGGTCGGGAGGAGACTTAGAATCTATCAAACACGAAATTGGTATGGCCTACAAGACCATCGAATAGACGAGGTAGAAATAGCTGTTACCGGTTGAATGGATTAAAATACTTCGCAGTGCTTCCTGCAGCTTCCTGCCCTAAAAGTATCTCGGAGAACAATCTATGGATCACTAGAAAGAAATGACAAACAACCGGATTGATAATTAGGATATGGAATCATTGAATTATAACACCAGCTAGAAGAAATAAAAGACTCTTCTGCTGTCTTCTATCGGACGCTCTGCTACCTCCCGTCGATATAGTTCATTGGTGCTAATTCTTCGATCTTGTTTTGTAGCTGTAGTACTCGGAGACCCTTTTGTGTAGTTCTATAGGTTTGGTTTCCTTCGTATTCTATTAAAGCGTTCTCAACTAGAACTGCCAAATATTCTCTCAACTGATTGAATGACAAAAATGCCTTGTACATCATTTTCGTCTTCGTGGCGCCTCCTCCGTTAGCAGCTTCCAAAAGCAGCCCGATAATGTCGCTCCTACTTCTATATTTCATTTTATATAGATCAGTTATACTAGGTATTTATGAGAAACCAAGCTTTGGTACTGAAGCTTGTTTCACACACTATCATACTCTTTTATTAATCCGAAGCATATATTTTAGATTGGTCTAGATTGTTCTATAAATTTTGTCAACTTGCTCGATAAATTATACACTAGGATTTATACAGAATATTGTAACCAAAGTATGGTTTGAGATACAGAAGCAGCGCCGACATTATAGCGAAGATATTAGATGCGGCTCTTTCGGGTGAGACGAAAACAAAGATAATGATGAGCGCACATCTCAATTATATACAATCAACGAGGTACATTCCATACATACTCTCTGAGAGGCTTTTAGAGAAAAGGTCTGAATCAATTTACGCTACTACAGAAAAAGGACGTGCGTTTCTTCAAAAATATGAAAAAGTTAGAATAGAAAAATATCCGATGTGACTCCAATGTTGTGTGAAATACAGAAGTCCTATCGGAGACCAACAGAAGTTAGCGCTGAAGGAAAATAAACACTTCTGTGAGATAAATTTGTCAGATTACTCATTATAGTATAATCAACTTAAGTTCTCTATTATTTTTAGGTCGGAATATATGTTATAATCTCGCAATAAATTTTTAGTATGTAACTTTTACAGTAAAAACTTCAAGGGTCATATACTTTTCTGTCATACTTGTTTGAGCAAGAGTATCCCTTACCTCTTAGTTCTTCAAGTCATTATGTCTGGCACGAGTATACTTGTGATTCAGTGTGCAGTTATTACAGTAACGTGTACCGAAGATAAACTTGCCTCTAGGAGTGTACTAGCAAGAAATTGAATATCCTTTTCGCTTCGGTTAACGGTTCCTGTTATTTCGATTGATGGGCCTTGCTAGTTTCGAAGGATGTAGCTTCTCGTATGCATTATAAGTTCATATAGAGATAACCAAATCAAGACGACTCCAGTTCCAACATTGGTAAGTATGATATCCTCAGCAGGCAAACTGGTAAATTATCATCGCCCAGCCCAAAAAACCAAGCCTATCGTTGTTGCATATTCCAATAAATACAAATTGAAAACCACTATCGCTCAAAATTACGTGCATGCCAGAACCAAAGCATATACATAAATCGTAGTTATTAGAATTAATAAAGACGCAAAATTGCAGAATAGCCTTAATTTCTTGATTAGGATGTTACTCAAGCTCAGTAATTTCTAGGAGTTGCAATCTTGATAGTCACAGCGGAAGCAGTTGAAGACTTGGCAATAAGATACATTCACTTTTCTTTCTCTGTCTTGTGGTGGGGAATCATGTTCTTTATGTTTATTATAATATTTCCAGCTAACAAAGATGGCCACTATTCTCCTTTATTTCCAAGAGTTCAGAAGTTTATGAAATTCACTGCTACCATTGCTATGGCGTCCGGAATTTCATTGCTTTTCATAAACACAAGAGTTACCACTGAGAGACTATTAGGATCTAGTTGGGGCTTTACTATATTGGCCGGAGCAATTCTGAGTTCGGTAGTATATCTTTATATCATGTTGCCAAAAAACAATAAAATATCCCTGCCGTCAACATCTGTACTAGTAAGGCCTACATCTCCTGGACCATTTAAGAAACCGACCCTCCCAATTGTAGGGACCGGTCAAAGAAGGTCAATATCCAAACGTACGAGGCCGCGACTCCTTTTCATTTTTCTGACCATTACAATTGGCCTAATGGTTTACGCCTCTCACGGCTTTCTTTGACCTAACTGTATTTGCAAGATATGTCGATTTATAGAAATTAGCTATAACTGATTATCGCGGGATGTGTTGGATTTTCATTGCGCCTGAAGCACCAATTTTTACTGCAGCATCTCTCTGTTCTATACCTGAATCTATAGTACGAGTTAGATATTTTAAGAGCACTGCATAATCAAATTTGCCTAAAGCTACGGGGCACTTTGGAATGATGCGTTCGTCTAGAAGAGACAAATGCGGGTGAGCAAATAAGGCTACACCCATAGCTGACAATTTGGTTCCTATATTATTTGTATCAATCAATTCCTGCATCGTCACATGTTCTATTATAGTCATAATAGTACCATCTACAAGATTAAAGTCCGTGCTAAGTCATACTCGACTGACATATCTTCTATCATCAATCATTCGTGGAGCTTTGAACACGTGTGATACGTCACACCGTAAGATAGAAGCCTACTGGGAGCAAATCTTCTAGAAAGAACCAAAAGAACCTCAACATAAGTATGCATATTCCTTAGTCATAATATCATGTGCTGAACATATTAATTTATGTTAAAGGATGTTTAATGTCTTTCTCAAACAAGAAAGGGACTGAGGTATTTTTAAAGCATTCTTAGCATTGTCCCATTCCATATCCCGACATGTTAGTTGAAGATGAGCGTATTACTATTTGCCTGCCTTCTCTAAGCTTTCAGATACCAAAATCTCCACGCTTCCAACAATCCTAGTTGATGACATCATGGAAGTCACTCGGTTACAGCTACCAATCATTTCTATACTCTATTCATATGAGGATAGATATTGGCAGCGAAATTAGGGACTCGCTGGCAGTGCTGCAGCTTAAGGGCCCTAAGAAATATTCTATATGCTTCTATTGAGCTGATAAAAGGTTAAGTATGCTTTGCTAACTTGACCTCAGTTATCCATTCACACTTTACTCCAGCTTTGTCATGATGATTCTCTACAGCGGTGACATCGGGAGCATCTAACAGGCAAAAGCAAACATTGGCCTCCTTATTATACATTAAGTTTACATGACTTACGCCGAATTCGTCTGCAGGGGCGAAACACAACTCCTTAAGATTCTCTTCGCTAAAAGGTACCTTGTGAACGTCTAAGAACACTGGCAACTAACTGATTAAATAATATCATGCTTTTAAATATTTGCATAAGGTCAAGCTTTTTTTGTTACTAAACTCAAGCTAACAACGCAAAGTACGTAGTTTACACAAGTATTAGCCGAGCTTTTGGAGACGTTTAAACGCAATCTAAATATCAAACGTTAGTGATAATATAATGACCACTTTGCAGCAGCGCTGGACTCCAGCACAGATAGAAATACAGTATGCTAACGAAGACATAGCAAACGTATTACTACGAATAATCTCGAATAGTAGAGAATCATTTGATTGTTGCATTGATCAAGATGAGGTTACATTAATAATTGAAAATGAAAAACTGTGGGATGCAATCAAAGCTCTCAAGAACAGAGGCAGCAGAGTTAGATTCGTTACTAAAGTGAAGGAAGGGACGATCTCGTCATGTAAACAGATGACAAAATTGGGAGATGTCTTCCATAATGAGATGGCCAAAGGAACATTTCAGATAATCGATGGAAACGATTACCTTTGTTATTTTTTGGTCGACCAAGGAAATGCTATGTCAATACAAAAGTATGAACACAGATTGTTTCATACTAATAACAAGGCATTTGTAAACATCCAGCAATGTCTATTTGACAACCTTTGCAATAATGCAGTTACAGTCAAAGAAAAAATCAAGGAAATTGAAAGAGGGATAAGAACTGATTTTGCAGACACAATTAATGACCCTGCAGAGATAAGAAATATAGTAAACAACCAGATAATGTCTGCCAAAGAGGAATTACTTTTATTATTTTCGACTACTAATTCATTTTACCGGGCTATGTATAGTGGCATGCTCAACCTGTTACAGCACGTACCAAGTGATGTCAATATCAAGGTTCTTATACAAGCATCTGATCGTACCATAGATGACTCGATTCAGCAAGGAATTAAAGAGAGTCGTAAAAAGGTACAGATCCAATATCTTTCAAAGCCTATGCAGAAAAAAATAGTAACAATTGTCGTAGATCAATCAACTTCGGTAGCCATAGAAATAAAGGATGACACCAAAAAAACTCTCGAAGAGGCGTCAGGTGCAGCTATCTATTCAAATAGTGAATTAACAGTCTCTTCCTGTATATCTATTTTCGAAACACTTTGGATTCAATCTGAATTAGAAAAGCAGAATAAGATAAAACATGCTTATTTCCAAATGTTTAAAGGATTTGATCTTAAAGACGAAACCTATGTTCGTAGATGGGCATCTGAACAAAAAGAGAAAATTCACAAAATGCCTGAATAGTCCTAGTTTTCCTGTTTAGACATTTCTCTGTAAAATAGTAATTTCAATGATTTCTATCTTCGACGTCATGCCAATTGTTGTCATGAGAAGACAATTGATTTGAATATTATAAAATTTTGATATATAAAATTTAATGGAAGAGATTTAGTCAAAGTTTATTCTTTTGGACTTGTGACTGAAGGTATTTTTACGGTGGCAGCGAGTATTATGTTTGCATTTGATTAGGAAGTCATGGATTGTTTTCCTTCAAGCTATTACACTCTCATCTGAATCGATAACTGTTGAATTTCTAACAAGAATTCCTGGTATCTCACCAATGTTAGTGGCGGCTATTGGCATTCCCATCGCAGGAGTTGTCTTACTATTCACCATGATACTTCGTTCACAACAAATGACAGTCTTTTATTCTTGGAAGTTACTCTTAGCTGGTTCTGTATCTTTGGCCATGGCAGTATATCTCTGGTATGATTCCGTGGCTAGGGTCGGGGCTTCTAAAGAGGGACTTCTAGCCGGACCCCTGGAAACGGTTGTCGTATTGGTCCTTGCCTGGTTGATACTTAAGGAGAAACTCAAGAGAATTCAGCTAGCGGGGATCTGCATTGCATTGTTAGGTTTCTTTGCCACTGTTCAAAGCGGTTCATCGGATTTGAGTGTGTTATTTCCACAGATAACTTACGGCGACCTTGAAGCAATATTATCGGCTTTTGCCTTTGCATTCGGTGTCATTGTAATGGCTGACCTAGTGAAAAAGCATACACCTAGCGAGGTTACTGGTGCATCACTTCTAATTTCTGGTTTGGTTTTGGTAATCATGTTCATTATGTCTAATCCATCATCACTTCCCGCAGGGCAAGCATTTATGTACCTTACATTTTTTTCTTTGCTACCAATGACCGCCGCGCTACTTTATGTCGTAGGGCTGAATAGAATTGGCGCATCATTGACATCCACTATAGCCTCCTCCAATATCTTGTTCACGTTACTTATTCAAGTTGTACTAAGGGGAATAGGAATTGAGAGTAATCTACCGCAAAATATCTTTATGGCCGCGGCAGGGGGAATATTAGGGATTTTGGGAATCTATTTGATTCATCGCGAATGACAAATCTATTTTGCGAATGTCCAATGATTAGATACCAGCTCTGCCAAACGCAGTTTGCCGACCTGGACCGTTATTTGTTAAAATTGAAATGCCTGTAGGGTTAGAGGAGCCAATTTGAAGTCCGTCAAGGATAACTTGGAACAACCACTCACTAGCCGAAGAAAATTGCACTATTACATTTACCTCGTAAAATAACACGTCAACGACACAGTGTCGCCCATTGGTATACCGATCTCTGCTCGATTTAGAGCCACAGGATTCAAAATACATGCTATTGAAGGCCTAGATAGTAGAATGTATTGGTAATGATGATTGCAAGGTCTTCCATCTTTTATAGACCTATAGGAGAATTTAAGTTATCTGCCACCTCATAATGCTGATTATACTCTTTAGTTTCGGCTAATTGCTCCAAAGACTCCCAATACATTCACCTTGACCTTCAAAAACACATGCGCTAACTGTCACCTAATGTCAGTTAGTAGTAAGTGATTTAGGATGAGTACGAAGAATTCTTTTAAGGAAAAGGGAGTATAAAAGGAGTCGAATCCCTTTGCGGGCATTTGACAAGATCTGAATGCTGATCGTTACAAGAACTCTTCTCATTTCCGTTTTCGTAGTCTGCTTTTACTTGCTGGAAGCCGATGGTACTTATAATCGTAATAATCGCAAATATTACAAATATCGTTAACTTCAAAAGTAGAGTTCCACTTCCATATGTAGTCTAGTCCTCATGAATAAATTGTTTTAATGTCTTTAATACCATATTTTCTTATAGTATTTTGGCATGTAAATTAATACTAGCAATGAATGACGTTATATACTAATATCATGTAATAAACAGCCTTTGGTTCTAGAATAACATCAAACCGTACAAATTCTTTAAATGGAAACAAAGACGGAGAGGCAGTCGCGAAGAGTCCAGGCTCATGATATTCTGTTGCAAAAGGCAGAGGTATACCAGATTTACCTCAGTTCAGATTGTAGGTAAGGCTGTGCTAGGTGTTTAATCCGTGCCGACCTTTGAATGAGTAGATAGATAAATCATTAATTATAACGCTCCAAAATTAAATGCTAAATTTAACAGTCATGTGCACTAATCTGTGATTGCTTTTGCAAGTTTTATATGACTGCACTGAGTAAACATTTTACAATAATCGCTTTAGCTAACTGTTCCTCCCTGGTTTATTAGAGACACTCCTTCCATATCTATTAATGACGTTGAGAAGGAAGATCTCTATTACTTGTCCAATGTGATTTAGGATACGGAACTAAGATCATCCTTCTTAAAGATGAAGGCTCTATCGTACCTAAAAAAAGAAAATGACAAATCATGAAAGACGAACCGAGATCTGCTCCAATTAGGCGATATCAATATTCGAACCTCAAGAATTATAGCAGCTCATGTGCTCCCGATTGTGATATGTAAGATCTATCACAATCTAATCCAGTTTTGTTTGTAAATTAAGACAGCTTTAGTTTGCATACTATCGTATTAATAAGCGGTAACAACACCATTTCCCTGGTAGGAGATTGTTTACTACATATCCTACTACTTGGAGAGGAATAAATGTATAGAAATTACTTTCTAAAGAACAGCAGAGAAAGTTGATCAACTGGATAAACCTTGATCAAATATAGGTGTTAAAATGAACCATACAGGAATACTAGTTTCATTTAGCCGTCTCATCTCAAATTGCGACGGATTAATTAATAATAATGACTGGATTAGTATGTATTAAAATCATTCCATGAAATTACAGTCGCAGGTTCTAACTTGTCGATCCTTCCGTTGACCAAGGTTCTCTACCGATGGCAATTTTGTTGCTTTAACTAGTGATCTTGTAGGTAGCAATCCAATCTTTTTTTCCGAGATTGTTTGCTAGCGCTGCTATATACTTTTCGTTGACAGTGCTGGCAAATGGAAGTGGTGAACGCATTTCTGTTGATGTTTCAAGTATGAGCAGGAGATCTTTAAATGCACTTGAAAGATCAAACCCAACATTATCAAAGTCTAAATTTCTTATCCGTTCAGAGTACTGTTTTAGTCCAGGATAGCCAAATATTATATCTATCAACTCATTCATAAGTTGCAAATCTAAGCCGCCTTTTTCAGCCAATGCGTATACCTGTCCTATCAGTTCTAGTAGTATGACCAGAACATAGTTTGTAGCAAGCTTCAATCTATTAGCTTTTGCGTGTTCCGTCCCGATATTGATGATCTTTTGTGAATAGCTCTTAAATAATATTTCACACTTTCGCCAAATCTCCCGCAACGAACGTAGTGAGCTTAGCTTCTTGAGCAGCTATTGGGTTGCCTAATACGGGAGCCGCTAAATACAAGGAACTATGCTTTTCATGTTCATGCATCCCGGCTAATTGATTAGACAGTGACGGAGAAATGGTCGATGTTCCTACGTGAACTTTGTTTGGTTGAAGCCCTGCAAGTATGCCATCTTTGCCACTTATAACTTCAAGCACCGCATTGTTGTCTCTCAAACTGCTCACAACTATATCTGAATTCAATGCTACCTCTTTAGGCGTTTTTGCCTTTATTGCTCCTAGTTCTACCAGAGGCGTAGCCTTACTTTCACTCCTATTAAAGACAGTGACCTTGAAACCAGATTTGAGAACATTTTTTGCCATGGCAGTCCCCATTCGTCCCAAGCCAATAATTCCGATTTTCTGAGTAGGTTCTATTTCTGTTGCCATCGTTTGTCACTTCTCAATTCTGTGGATGTGTCCTACCCAACAGCTCTATTGTTCTTTGACCTTTCAATTCTTCGTAAATTGGTCCATCATTATCGCTCGTAAAGGATACAACAACATGGCTCACGTTTAGGGTAGGTTTGATCTGCCCGCCATCTAGTATGTATAATCGTGTTTTGCTAATCGGTAGTCTGTGGTCCATTCTATGTACCATTACAGATACCTTAGCTAGTATGAATGTATATAGGCACGTATGCATCATCGTAGCTCGACTTTAAATTTTATACCCGTGTCTTTTCATTATCTCTACTACTTTTTCATCGCTAACTTGGTCAAAATTTTCATAAAACCGACCAACTGCGATGAACGGTTCTGGACAATGAAGAACTATCACGTCATTTTGTACTAGTAATCGTTCAATTTTGGTGACTGTATCCTGGGGTCCAACAGGTACTGCTATAATTAATTCCTGACAATTCTGTTTTGTCTTTAGCCATTGTGCCGCTGATAGTATTGTTGCACCCGTTGCGATGCCATCGTCAACCAATAAAATCCTTTTTCCTTTTAATTGGGTCTCATATTGCTTGCTTCCTCTATATCTCATTAGTCTATATTCTATTTCCTTAACTTTCAAATTTACTTGGTTTTCAATATAACTATGAGGAACGTTAAGAGGTCGCACGGCTTCATTATCTAACAGGTACGTGCCGTCTGGCATAACAGCGCCGATAGCGAACTCTTCATTGGATGGCGCTCCTATTTTTCTAGAGACTATGATGTCAAGCTTCGCATCAAGTTTAGTTGCAACAATATCTCCAATAACTACTCCTCCACGTGGAATAGCAAGCACAGTTACGGAAGTAGAAGATGTTTGGTCTTTTTCTTGTAGAAAATGTAATAGCTTTTCAACTAGTCTGTCTGCTGCATCGATTCTATCACGAAATATCACTGACTGCATTTTTCAAAAAGTTTGCTGGCTTGATATATCTCTTCTCTCTTCATCCTTTTTGCAGCGCCCTATTAGGTTTAGCATGAAATCTTCAGCCAAATGTCCGTTTTGTTGTTCAATTTTTACCAAGTGATCGCACCTGTCATTCGCAATATGTTCTTATTCGTTGAAGGTCAATGGGGAGGATTGTAATATAATCTTCCAAATCGGTACAGGAACTTAGGAATTTGTAAGGTGTATAAAGTTCTGTAAAACCATCGTGCTCTTCCAATTAGCACTTTACATCACCTGCTAGTGCTGCTAGTCCAACTCCCATGCTCGCTCTCGTATCAGTGAGATATCCGAGAGGCAATAATTCCAGGCACGTGCATTCAGGATCGGACATTGTAATAATGTTCATAGTCCAGCTCATTTCAATTGGAGTTGACTTCCACCACACCTATAGTTTGGTCCCAGCAATAATGACCTAAAGTCATTTTCAGAGGCAATTTTTTCTCTTTGGGGATGCTCTGGAAATATGACCATATAAAAGCTCGGTGCATCTTCCAGTCCTTTTACCTCCTCGGAATTAGCTTCATGCTTACAAAAAACAGTTTATCTCCCTGTTCGATGACGTTGAAACTATTATCTTCTTTGCGCATAAACTTCAGTTGTACAAAAAAGAAATTAAAGGTTATATTTTCTGGGATGTTCAAACTATTCGGTATATGTATACTTAATTAATATCTTAATCCATAAAAGAAACTCAGACTCATTCCGACCAAGCAACATCATCAGTGATTTGATAATCACACCTAATTGAATAAATAGTATATTACCGTTTTACACATTATACAGAGGAATCCTACAAGTTATAATGAAGGATTCTAAGTGAGAATTAGACATAGATAGAATCGAGCATTAGGGTTCAGGCTTAAGTATCGTTATCGTAATAGATTATCATTAATTGCTTAAATAAAGAGCGTAAAAACCGAGCATTTATGGTTAACTGGAGTCATCTGTATTCCAACCTTTATTTCGCAGCTAGCTTCGAGCAAGACTGAAAACTTGGTCGCTTTTGGCGAATTATGGGGTGGCGGATGCATTTTAGCCTAACGAGTACTTACCAGATAAATGCAGTTTATCGTTTCAATTCATCTCAACTTTCGAGTTATTTTTCGCATTTATTAGTTTAGGTTCATTTAAAATGAACAAGCTCGTACTAACATCTCAATAAGACAGTAACTGATTTAAACGATAGTTCCGATTACCAGTCTAGAATGGGACAAAAAGGAAGAGAAATTCTTGAAATTGACGTAAACGAAGTCATCGATGATCTAAATTCTGCCTATGCAGATGAATGGTTAGCTCACTTTCAGTATTTTCTATTCTCCCAGGTGATTGAAGGTATAAACGCAGAAACTCTAAAGAAAGAACTTGAACAACAATCGTTGGATGAGCTGGGCCATGCTAAAAAACTTGGAGACAGGATAATTCAGCTAGGTGGAACTCCAACAACAAAGGTTACTGAGGTATCAACATGTGGCTTTACACCACCACCACCACAAGACCGCTCTGACCTTAAGAAGATAGTAGAGCTAGTAATAGAAGGTGAAAGATGCGCAATCGAGAAGTACAATAGGCTAGCAAAGAAATATCATATGAAGGATTTAGTTACTCATGAAATCTTTGAAGACTTACTTACCGATGAGGTTGGGGATGAGGAAGATTGGGAGAGCTATTTACCTGGGCTGGGCTGACAATTAGATTCGTAATGATGACAATGAATACAGACCCTCAGATGTTTGTGAGTGGCTAATTCTCGCTGCACAACATCACTTTTTCATGTCATACATTGACCTTCTAAAGGGGAATTCGAGTAATCGCAAATCGATTTACCTATCCCACCCAATATGTAAATCACAGTAGGAATACTTTACGAAAGCGAATATAAAGTTAGACAGGAAA
>NZ_QURE01000028.1:20154-21024 GCF_009898475.1 Nitrososphaera sp. AFS
GGACTCTGTATTACAGGTAATACATAGTTAATTTCAATAATTACAGGCAAATCCAAAATGTTTTTATTTTTGGATATTGAATTTTGCACAATTGGATATAAGAATCGAAAGGATATATGACAAGCCACACGGAGATAAGAGTTTTCGAATACTAGTAGATAAACTATGGCCTCGTGGACTAAGCAAAGACAAAGTATCAATTGATTTATGGCAAAGAGATATCGGTCCGAGTAATTCGTTAAGGAAATGGTTTGCCCATGATGGAAATAAATGGAGTAAATTTAAAAATCATTATTTTAAAGAGCTAGATAACAACAAAGCTTCAGTCGGTATGATTCTGGACAGAGCAAAGGAGCAACCGATAACTCTATTGTATGGTGCGAGGGAACAGAGATTCAATAATGCAGTGGCATTAAAGGAATATCTTGAAAAGAAAATCAAGGAATAACGTCAAACATAAATATGAAGACAAAAACTCTTCGAACCCAAGTTAGGATGCTTGATTTAGGTGTGCGCCTGGCCTGATACGTCTATCATTAAATTCTTTTTAATGGCGTTTAAACAGCTGTTCCTTTTGATTTATGGATAATCTGTCAAAGTTTTCCTGACAATAACAGCAGAAGCCTCTACATTAAATTGAACTAAACCTTGGCGCGAAGGATATTTTATACTCCGATAGTTCATCTCCCTTTCCTCAATAAACTAAGCGAATCCATGTCAGATCACTCCAGCAGTCGCCGCGACCTTGAGTAAATAGTCTAAAACTGAACTAACTTTTAATCTATCTACTTGTTAAGACTATTGTGATTGATAAGATTGTTGAGGATTTGGATACGAAGAGCCAAGAGGCTTGAAGGAGCCATCCAAAAA